>NZ_BAAGZJ010000002.1:0-207506 GCF_054778635.1 Nocardiopsis nanhaiensis | reverse complement strand
ACTTGCGCCGCCGGACCCACCGCTCCAGCTCGGCTCGGTCTTCAGCGGTCAGGTCCAGCGGTGCGAGTTTGGGTCCCGGTCGTGCCATGGCACAACCCTAGGCAATTTAACAACTCAGGACACTAGGCGCGGATGGGGGCGCCCAGGCCGGGCCGGCCAGTCGAAGGCCTCCGCCGGGGCCGCCGTGGCCGGCGTCTGCCTGATGTGCCCGAAATGGCCGCGGTGAGGGTCTGGTCCCCGGATTCGGGGAATCCCGTCGGTAACGGTCCGGAGGCCGGGGCGGGAGATCGGGAAACCACCGAGTTCTCCCCGGCTACTCAACAGCGACGGGCGCCGGGAGGGCACGTCGGGTGAGGAAGGCGTGCCGAGGTGGACGAGTGGTCGGAGACCGGACGGGAGGGTACCGAGGGGGTCGGACCCCGTCGGGTGAGCGTGCACCCCGAGCTCGGTGACGGGGACCGTCGGCGTCTGGCGGAGGGGCTGGCACTGAAGGCCAAGGAGGTCGGCCAGCCCAGCGATCTCGCGGGGCACGGGAACCCGGAGGCGGAGTCAGTCAAGGAGTCGTCCGCTGCCCTGCGGGTTCTCCTGTTGTCCATGGGCATGGTGTTGGCCGTGGTGATGTTGAACGACCCCGCGGTGTTCGTTCTCCTGTTGGTGCCCAGCATGGCCGTCGGCGGCGCCGCGTACTTCAGGCACGGACGCCTGCGCGCGCTCCGCGAACACCGGGCCGCGCGCGAGGCGGTCGAAGACGCCGTCGATGAACTCCAAGGGTTCTTCGTCAGCGGTGACATGCTCGACACCTCCGCCCGTCGGATGCTGGGGCGGACCCAGCGGGCAGTGGATTGCGTGTTGGGCTCGGACGCGCACCGGCGCGGCCTGCTGCTCGACGAGGTACGCAACAGGGTGGTGTTGGCCGACGCGGAGTGGGCGGTGGCCCAGTGCCTGCTCCGGCAGTCCCGGACCCGGCAGCGGATCGAGGCCACGCCCCTGGTCGGTGAGCGCAGCCGCCGGGCGGCCGAGCGGGCCCGAGGCGTCCTGGAGGAGGACGTGGCCGAGGTCGGGCGGCGGATCCGGACCCTGGAGGACTACGCGCATCTGGTCCGCGCGGCGGAGCTGGAGGAACAGGACCGCCGCACCGCCGCCGAACTCGACGCGCTCGCCGACCGCACCGCCGAGGCCGGTGCGGCCCACCCGCACCAGGAGGAGGCGCTCTCCCACCTCGTCCAGGCCCAGGCGCTGGCCCTGCGCGTGGCCGCCCTGACCACCGATCCCTAGGTCTCGCCGGTGGGCCGCTGGGCCCAGGCGGGTTTCCAGGTCTCGGCCGCGGCCGCCCTCAGGCCCCCGAGCGCCACGTTCCCTGGGCGACGTCGGGTACGAAGTCGGCGAGCCGCTCACGTGTGGCCGAGTCGGTGAGGTCGATCCTGCGGCCTTCCTGGGCCGACAGGTAGGCCGCCATGAGGAGTTCGGTGACGTCCCGGCCGTCGAGGAGGTCCTCCCGGGGCGCCTTGCCGTCCATGAAGCGCTCGGCCATGTGCCGGTTCTCGTCGGTGTAGCCGTAGGTCGCCGCCTCGTCGGGAACCACCGGCATCAGCCCGCCTTCGGCGTTCTGCTTCTCCACCAGGTCCTCGCCGGACCGGCCGGCGATCTCGCGGCTGAGGAACACCCGCGACTCGGTGTCCAGGCTGTTGGAGGACATGGAGTACTCCGGCCCCAGCAGTTCGTAGCTGAGCCGGAGCCCGGCGCCCACGTAGCTCCAGGACGTGGTGGCCTCGGCGACCACCTCGTGGCCGTCGCCGTTGCGGTAGACCACCGTGGCGCGCGCGTAGTCCTCCGCGGGGCGGTTCCGGTAGTCCACCTCCGGGCCGTAGCGGCTGACCAGCTCGTCGGAGTAGTGGGGGCGCGTCCACTTCAGGCAGGCGATGGTGGCCTCCACGCTCACCGGCCGAAGCCAGTCCCGTGCCCGGGTGCCGGGCGGGGTGAGGAGGTAGCGGGCGGCCTCGACGCTGTGGCACATCATGTCGTTCAGGACGCCGCCGCCCTGCTTGTCGCCCTGCCAGAACCACGCACTGTGCGGTCCGCTGTGCTCCTCGGCGCAGCGCGCCAGGTAGGGGGATCCGGACGCGGCGGCGCCGCGAGCCCACACCAGTTCGTGGGCGCGGGTGACCCCGGGCGCGAAGACCTGGTTCTCCAGGTAGCCGTGGAGCAGCCCGGCGTCTTCGACCAGACGCAGGACCTCCTCGGCCTCGGCGACCGTGCGCCCCAGGGGTTTCTCGATGGCTATGCCGCGCAGGCTCGCCCGGCCCGAGGAGACCTCTTCGCAGATGGCCCGCACCGTCTCCAGACGCACGTGGTTGGGCGTGGTCACCCACACCGCCTGCACATCGGGGTCGCGCACCATGGCGCGTACGTCGTCGTAGCCGGCGGGGTCGCCCACACGCAGCTGCCGTGCCAGGTCGCAGACCTGTGCCACGGTCTTGGCCGTCCGGCCGCAGACCGCAACCACGTCGGCCTCGCGCACCCCGCGGAAGGAACGGGTGTGGAAGTCGGCGATGAACCCGCTGCCGACGATGCCGACGCCGAGTCGGCCGTTCTGTGATGTCACGTTGGAGTCTCCAAATCCGGTGGTTGGCCACGCTGGCGCCGGGCGGGGAGCCTGTGGGGGCACGGCTTAGCCGCGTAGGCGCTTCTGTCTGCCGTAGGCGGTCAGGACGATGATCAGCACGATGCCGAAGAGGATCTGGCGCGGTGCGTCGCCCCATTCGCCGCCGCCGATCTGCATGGTGCGCAGCAGCGAGTCGAGGACGGTGAGCAGGATGGCGCCGATCACGGTGCCCAGGTAGCCGCCGACGCCGCCGATCAGCGCGGTGCCGCCGATCACCGCGGCCGCGACGCTGTTGAGCATGTAGTCGGCGCCCAGGTTGGTGTAGACGTTCTGGGTGTAGCCGAGAAGCAGCAGGCCGCCCACCCCGGCGAACAGCGAGGACAGCACGTAGGCGGTGAACTTCACCGCGGAGGGGTTGACCCCGGACAGGTAGGCCGTGGTGCGGTTGGCCCCCACCGCGTAGAGCCGCCATCCGAACGAGCTGCGCCGCAGCAGCCAGATCACCAGGATGGTCAGGCCGAGCCACAGCCACAGGACCCCCGGGATGCCGAAGACCGTGTCGCCGGTGACCAGCTGGTTGAGCAGGGGAGCCGCCGAGCCTTCGGGACGGCCGCCGGTGTAGAGCCGGATGAACCCGGTAACCACGGCGATCATGCCCAGGGTCATGACCAGTGGCGGGACCCTGAACACGAGGACGCCGATCGCGTTGACCACGCCGATCACGCAGGCCGAGGCCAGCGCGGCCAGTACGGCGAAGGTGAAGCCGTCGTTGCTGCCGTCCATGAAGCGGGAGGCGACGATCGCGGACAGCGTCGCCGCCGATCCCACCGACAGGTCGATGCCCTCGCCGCCGGCGATGATCACCAGGGTCTGGCCGATCGCGATCACGCCGAGGAAGGAGGCGACGGTCAGGGTGGTGACGATGTGGCCCCAGCTGGCGAAGGCTGGTGCGTAGAGGCTGGCGGCAGCCCACAGCACCAGGGTGACGGCGCCGGAGATCACCACCGGGTCGCGGGACAGGCGGCGCAGGGGGATGGTGGTGGTCATCGGTGGCCTCCCGTTGCCCCGAGGGTTTTGCCGTTGCGGGCGGTGAGCAGCCCGGCGAGCGCGATCGCGGCGATGATGATGCAGCCGTAGACGAATTCGCGCGCGTTGGTGGGGATCCCGGCGAAGAACACCAGGCCTTGGATGAGTGAGAGGACCACGGCGCCCACCAGGGCACCGCCGACCCCGCCGGATCCGCCGCGCAGCCGGGTTCCTCCGATGACCAGTGCGGCGATCGAGCCGAGGGTGAGTTCGGTGCCCAGGGTGGGGTCGCCGGCCCCGGCGTCGGCCAGGAGCGCGACCCCGGCCAGGGCCGCCACCAGTCCGCCCAAGGTGTAGGACAGTACCCGCACCGTCGACACCGGCACCGCTGAGGTGTAGGCGGCGTCGGCGTTGCCGCCGACGGCGTAGAGGTGTTGGCCGAAGCGGTGGCTCCGCAGCAGCCGCCAGCCGAGGAAGAGGGCCAGCAGCAGCACGGCGGGGATCGGCACGTACAGTGCCAGGACCATGCGGTAGGTCTCGGTGAGGACGGGGGACGCCTGGCCGCCCGGTGCCGGCAGTACCAGCAGCGCCAGGCCGCCGAACACCGAGCTGGTGGCGAAGGTCGCCACGATGGGTTGCAGCCGCAGGACCGCCACGACGAGGCCGTTGAACAGTCCGCAGGCGGCCCCGGTGGCCAGGCCCGCGGCCAGGGCCAGGGGCAGGCGGCCGTCGTCGCCCTGCATGAGTACCACCGACACCGCCGAGGAGAGGGTGACGATGGTGCCGATCGACAGGTCGATGCCGCCGCCGAGCACGATGATGGTCTGCGCGGCGGCGACGGTGGCCAGGGGGAGGAACGTGGCGAAGCTGGCGCTGAGTCCGTAGGGGGAGAAGAAGCCGGGTTGCAGGGTCGCCGAGGCCGCCACCGTGATCAGTAGCAGGAAGGCCACAGCCAGGGTGGGCATGCGCACTGACAGCACCGCTTGCACCGGACGCGGCCGGTGCGCCCGCTTGGGGCCGGTCGTGAGGTTCATGGCCGTCCTCCGTCCGGTCCGTCGTCTGTGCCGTGGTCCGAAGCGGGTCCCGGGTCGGGGCCTGGACCCTGCTCCGGGTCGGGCATCTCCGCCGCCGACTCTGCGCTGTGCGCGGCGGCCACGTCGCCGCCGGTGATGTGCATGGCGCTGGCGATCAGCGTGTCCTCGGTGAGCCGGTCCCCGGAGACCTCGTCGACCACCCGGCCCTCGAACAGGACCAGCACCCGGTCGCACACCTCGACCAGTTCCCGGTCGTCGCTGGAGCTGACCAGCACCGCCGCCCCGGAGGCCGCGAGTTCGGCCACCACCTGGAACATCTCGGCCTTGGCGCCGACGTCGATTCCCTTGGCGGGGTCGTCCATGAGCACCACCGTCGGTTCGGTGGGAAACCACTTGCCCACCACGATCTTCTGCTGGTTGCCGCCGGACAGCGTGGAGACCGGGTCGTCCAGTGATCCGTAGCGGGTGTTGACCCGCTCGGCCACCGCGCGGGCGGCGGCGACCTCCCGGCGTCGGAACAGCGCCACCCCCAGGGCCGCGCGCCGGCCCACCGAAGGCAGGGCGAAGTTCTCCAGGATGGGCCGCCCCAGGGCCAACCCCTGGCCGCCGCGGTTTCCGGGGACGTAGCAGAAGCCGGCCCGTACCGCCTGTTTGGGCGAGCGGGGGCGCACCTGCGCTCCGTTCAACAGCACGGTGCCGCCGGTGCGGCGTCCCGCGCCGAACAGGGTTGCCATCAGCTCGGACTGGCCCTGGCCTTGGAGGCCGCCGAGCCCCAGTACCTCGCCCGCGCGGACCTGGAGGGAGAGTCCGTCGAGCCGTGGACCGGTGAGTTCGCGTACTTCGAGGCGCGGGGTGGAGGCCGGTTCTCGATCGGGTGCTTGGTGGGGTGCTTGGTGGGCTGGCTCCTGTTCGGGCGCTTGGCCGGGTGCCCGGTCCGGGGCGGGCCGGGACGCGGCTTCGCCCGACATCAGTTCCACCAGTTCGCGCTCGGGCGTCTCACCGACCGTCACCGTGGCCACGGCCGTCCCGTTGCGCATCACCGTGGCCCGGTCGCACAGGGACAGGATCTCGGCCAGCCGGTGGGTGATGAACAGGACCAGCACGCCGCGCTCACGCAGTTCGGAGACGACATCGAAGAGCACCTCCACCTGGCCGCGGCGCAGGGAGGCGGTGGCCTCGTCCAGCACCAGGACCTGGGGGTCGCGTACCAGCGCCTTGCACACCTCGACGATCTGGCGCTCTCCGGGGTCCAGGTCGCCGGTGCGCTCCCGGGCTGGCACGCGGCCGCCGAAGGCGGGGGCGAACCGCTCCAGCCAGGGCAGGGCACGGGCCAGCGCGGCCCGCCGGTCGCGCAACCCGAACCGGGACGGTTCCACCCCGAGCACCAGGTTGTCCAGGACGGTGAAGTCCTCGACCAGCGACAGCTCCTGGTAGACGGCGCTCACCCCGGCGGCCAGGGTGTCGCGGGGCCCTCGGGGCCGCAGCCGCTCGTCCCGCAGGAGAACTCGGCCCGCGTCCGGGGCGACCACCCCGGTGAGTACCTTCAGCAGTGTCGACTTGCCCGAGCCGTTTGGGCCGAGCACGGCGTGCACCGTTCCCGCGTCGGCGCTGAAATCGGCTCCGTCCAGCGCGGTCACGCCTCCGTAGCGTTTGCGCACGCCGCTCATCCGTAGAAACGGCGGTGTGTCCACGAGTCCTCTCCCTGGTTCTGGGGGCGCGTTCGGCGTCCGGCCGTCGCCTACGCCCGAGTGGGGCGGTCGCGGCCGGAGGGTGTTCCGGGAGGTCACTCGAAGTAGGCGTCGGCCTCCTCCGGGGTGAGCCCGTGGTCCACCGCGTAGGCGTCGTTCTCGTCCTCGACCTCGGCGAACTGCTCGTCGAAGTTGTCGTCGGTGACCGTGTCGGGGATGGGCAGCCAGGCGTTGTTGTCCTCGATGGAGTCCTCGGCGAACTCCTCGCCCTGCAGCATGCGGATCACCACGTGCAGCGCCGAAACCGAGACCGACGGCGGGTTGGGAACGCCGACCGTGGAGAAGTCGCCGTCCTCGCGCTGGGCGTCCCACTCGCGCATGAAGCCCACGCGGGCCTCGCCGGTCATGGTGACGTCGTCCAGCGCGTCCTCGGCCTCCAGCGCCTGGAACGCGCCGAGCGCCATGCCGTCCTGTACGAAGAGCCCGTCGACGTCGGGGTTGCTGGCGATCAGGTCCCGGGTGACCGTCTGGCCCTGGTTCTGGTCCCATTCGGCGTAGTCGTTGGCGACCACTTCCACCCCGGCCTCGTCGAAGACCTCGCTCGCGCCGCCCCAGCGGTCCTCGTTGGCCGGGTGGCCGTCGATGCCGTTGACCGCGATGATCTCGCCGCCCTCGCCGACCTGCTCGGCCAGCCACTCAGCCGAGATGGAGGCCCACTCGCTCTGGTCGATGACGACGTTGACCACGTCCTCGGACTCCACGGCCTGGTCGATGGCAACGATCTGGATGCCCTGCTCGGCGGCTTCGGCGAAGACCTGGTCGAGCGCGGTGGGGGAGTTGGGGTTGACGACGATCGCGTCCACGTCGGACCGGATCAGGTTGCGGATCTGCTGGATCTGGCCGTTGACGTCGACGTCGGCGCTCTCCACCACCAGCTCGTCGACCACCCCTTCGGCCTCGTACTCCTCGAAGGCCTCCTCGAGCACCGACAGCATCTGCTCCCGCCACTCGCTGCCGATGAAGCCGTTGCTCACGCCGATGGTGAACGGGCCGTCGGCGCCGTTCCCGTCGGCGTCCCCGTTTCCTTCGGGCGTGGTGCAGGCGCCCGCGACGAGCAGCGTGCCCGCAGCGGCCGCGGCGCCAAGTGCGCGCAGTCCGTGACGACGTCGCCTAGGCATGATCCGGTGCGCATTCGAACCCATGAGGGCCTCCAAGTGCCTGGTTCGCTGAGGGGGGTCACGTGCTGTCTGGGAGGGCGTGCCGCCTTGTCGGGCGCGGCCGTGGACAGCGCACGGTCGATCTGCTCGGGGGTGGGGACGGGTCCAGGGCCAGGCAGTTCACCCTGTGACTGGGATCACGAACCTACGCACTCTTGTGTCGATCGTCAATGACCTTTTTGCCGATCGCTGATGAAAGTCACGGTTGATCCGAACTTAGGGCGCACAAAAGAGGGGGCGGGCGGTGCGCACACCACCCGTCCCCGCGCTCGATCCGTGCCTATCCCTAGGGGCGGGCCGCCGCACGTTCGGCCAGGCGCCGCCGCTGCGGAACGACCGTGTACTTCGGGTCGGCTGCCGACTGCACCCCCGCCTGGAAGACCCCGAGGCGGGTCGCGGCCGAACCCGCGAGCAGCGCTGCGCCGCTCAGCGCCGACACGGTACGGCTGCGGCGGCCCACGATCGCGCCGACCGCGCCCGCCAGTGTGAGGGCCTTCGCCGAACGCATGAGCGTCCCGGCGCGTCCGGTCTCGTAGGGTTCGCCGACCATGCCCATCCGGCGCTCCATGTAGGTGGACAGCGCTGCCTCGGCGACCGCTCCACCGACCGCGACCCGGCGTGCGGGCGCGCTCGGCTCGGTGGGGGAGACCAGTAGACCCATGCCGCCCGCGGCGGCCGCGGCCGAGGAAGCGAAGACGAACGGCATCTCCCGGTAGCCGTCGTGCCAGGCCGGAACGGCGGTGTCGCAGATCAACGGAGCCGTGTAGGTGGCCACGAGCGGGCCCATCAGGCCCGCGCTGACCGTCGCGGCCCGCCCGGTCCGGGGGAACCAGCCGGTCGCGGCGGTCACCGCGGCCACGCCCGCCATCGGCCCGTAACCCATCAGGAACCAGGAACCCACGCTCATCGGCGAGCTCGGTTTGAACACCCGCAGCATGTTGAGGAAGCGCTCGGGACGGCCGAGGTCGTGGATGAGGGCAGCCGTCGATCCGGAGATCGCCGCCAGCGCAACGTACTTCAACGGTCGTGCCAGGTCGGGGCGCCCCGTGGCCTCTGCCCCCGCAGCCAGGACCGACGAGCCCCCGGCGAGCCCGCCCAGGAAGAGGTATCCGCCGATGTCCCGGGCCTCCCACACGATCTGGTTCAGGATCGGGCGCCCGTAGTAGGAACGGAAGTCCGCGTCGGGCACCCGGGTCGGCTCGCCGCCCCGGCGCCCCTTGCCCCGGCGCTGGCCGCGCCCACCTCCGCGGTCCTCTTGGGCGCCTGTGCCGCGCACCTGCCGAGGGGCCGCCGTGTCGGCCGCGCCGGTGATCGCGTGCCGACCCTCGTCACGGGACTTCTCCCCGGGTGTCTCGGGTGTCGTCATCGTCGCCTCCCCATGAAAGCGGCCGCCGCACCGGCCAGCAACACGGCCGCGGCCGCCCCCGCGTGCCGCCACATCGACGGAAGGTCCCTGGTCGTGACCACCGGGTCCGGCGGCAGCCCGTAGACCTCCGGCTCGTCCAACAGGAGGAAGAAGGCTCCCGCGCCGTCGACGCCGTTGTCGGGGTCCTCCCCGTACAGCTGGGCGGACGAGATCCCCGCGCCGTGCAGGTCCGCCAACCGCTGGTCGGCTCGCTCCCGGAGTTCGTCCAGGTCACCGAACTGGATCGAGTCCGTGGGGCACGCCTGCGCGCAGGCGGGCTGCATACCGTCCCCGATCCGGTCGTAGCAGAGCGTGCACTTCCATGCCCGGCCGTCGACCTCCCTGCGGTCGATCACCCCGTAGGGGCAGGCCGGGACGCAGTAGCCGCAGCCGTTGCAGATGTCCTCCTGGACGACCACGGTGTCGAACTCGGTGCGGAACAGGGCACCGGTGGGGCACACGTCCAGGCAGGCCGCGCTCGTGCAGTGCTTGCACACGTCCGAGGACATCAGCCACCGGAAGTCGCCCCGGCCCTCGGACGGGGTTGCGGAGTCCTCCCCGGTCCGCTGGCCGGGGAGGGAGAACGAGGGCATCCCCAAGTCGACGGGGCCGTCGGCGGTGCGTCCCACCCCCGGATCCTGGTGGCCCAAAGGCTTGCGCTGCTCGATGAAGGCCACGTGGCGCCAGGTATCGGCGCCAAGTCCGCTGCTGTTGTCGAAAGACATGGCCGTGAAGTCGAGCCCCTCCTCGGGGACCAGGTTCCACTCCTTGCAGGCCACCTCACAGGCCTTGCAGCCGATACAGACACTGGTGTCGGTGAAAAAGCCCAAGCGGGGACGGTCTTCGTCCGCCGGTTCCCTCGGTTGGCCGTCAGCGGTCATGGTCACGCCTCCGTTCCGGACTGTTCCGTGATCCCGGCCCTGTGCCGGTACTCCTCGACCAGCTCGACCCGGTCGCGGCCCCTCGGCCGCCGGCCGGGTCTGATGTCGGCGGTGAGCGCCTTGACCTCCTGGATGTGTACGTTGGGATCCAGGGAGATGGACATCAGCTCGTTGGCCGCGTCGCCGGTCGTGTAGCCGTTGGGACCCCAGTGGTAGGGCATGCCGATCTGGTGGACCGGACGGCCCTGCACCCGCAGCGGGGCCATCCGGTCGGTGACCAGTACCCGTGCCTCGATGGCGTTGCGCGCGGTGACGACGGTGGCCCAGCCGCCGTGCTCCAGACCCTGCTCCGCGGCCAGCTCGGGGCTGACCTCGCAGAAGAACTCGGGCTGCAGCTCTGCCAGGTAGGGGGTCCAACGGCTCATGCCTCCCGCGGTGAAGTGCTCGGTGAGCCGGTAGGTCGTCAGCACGAAGGGGTAGACGTCTGCTCCAGAGCTTCCAGCGGCGGGGTGGTAGCGGTTGAGCTCGTGCGGGAAGAGTAGCCGGGTCGGGTTGCGCTCGTGCCCGTACAGCGGGTTGGTGAACGGGGTGTCCTGCGGCTCGTAGTGGGTGGGCATGGGGCCGTCGTTCAGTCCTGCCGGAGCGAACAGCCACCCCTTGCCGTCGGCCTGCATGATGAAGGCGTCCACCCCGCTCAGCGCCTCCACCCCCGCGGCGTCTTTGGAAGGCCGGTAGCCGGGCGCCTTGTCGGGTTCGAAGTCGGCGACGTCGTGTCCGATCCACCGGCCCCGCTCCTCGTCCCACCACACCAGGGCCTTGCGCTGGCTCCACGGCCGGCCGTGCGCGTCGGCCGAGGCACGGTTGTAGAGGATGCGCCGGTTGTCGGGCCAGGACCACGCCCACTCGGCGGCGATCCAGTCCTGCTCCCCGCCGGGCTTCTTGCGCGCCGCCTGGTTGACGCCGTCCTTGAAGACGCCGCAGTAGATCCAGCATCCGCACGAGGTCGAGCCGTCCTCGCGGAGCTGGGTGTAGCGGTCCAGCGCGCGGCCCTCGGCGTCGTGCCCGTTGATCTCCCGAAGGACCGCTTCGGCGTCGGGCTCCTCGCCCTCCTCCAAGGGGTAGTCCCAAGTGAGGTCGAGGATCGGGCGGTCCTTGGGGTCCTCGGAGTCGGCGAGCTCTTGGCGGATGAGACGCCCCAGGTGGTACATGAACCACAGGTCGCTGCGCCGGTCACCGCTCGGGAGGACCGCGCGGTCGTGCCACTGCAGCGTCCTGTTGGTGTTGGTGAAGGTGCCGGACTTCTCCGTGTGCGCCGCGGCGGGGAAGAAGAACACCTCGGTGGCGATGTCCTCGGTGCGCATCTCGCCGGACTCGATCTCGGGCCCGTCCTGCCACCAGGTGGCGCTTTCGATGAGCGAGAAGTCGCGGACCACCAGCCAGTCCAGGTTGGCCATGCCGAAGCGCTGGGCCCGGCTGTTGGCCGAACCGACCGCGGGGTTCTCCCCCATGAGGAAGTAGCCCTTGCAGACCCCCGCGATCTGCTCCATGACCGTGTCGTAGGTGCTGTGCGATCCGGTGAGCCTGGGGACGTACCCGAAGCAGAAGTCGTTGTCCGCGGTGGCGTGCTCGCCCCACCATGCCTTGAGCAGGCTGACCGTGTAGGACCGCATCTGCGACCAGAACCCCTTGTGCGGGTACCCGGCCGCCATGACGTAGCCGTCCAGGTCCTGTTCCTCGTGCGCGTGCGGCATGGGCAGATAGCCGGGCAGCAGGTCGAACAGGGTGGGGACGTCGCTGGACCCCTGGATGCTGGCGTGGCCGCGCAGTGCCTGGATGCCGCCGCCGGGGCGGCCGATGTTGCCCAGCAGCAGTTGGAGGATCGAAGCGGTCCGGATGTACTGGGAACCCACGGTGTGCTGGGTCCACCCGACCGCGTAGCAGAACGCGCTTGTACGGTCGGGCCCCGAGTTCTCGGTCAGGTGGTCGCAGACACGGCGGAAGACGTCCTGGGGGATGCCGCAGATCTCCTCCACCATCTCCGGGGTATAGCGCGAGTAGTGCCTCTTGAGGACCTGGAACACGCAGCGCGGGTCGGTGAGCGTCCGGTCCTCGCGGCCCGCGTCGCGGATCACCGCTCCGCCCGCGCCCTGCTGCTCCGGGCGCCCCGCGTGGCTGGTGCCCGGGTCACCCTCCTTGCGCGTGCGGTGCAGCTGGTTGCGGTCCCCGGCGGCCGCGGCCACCTCGGCTCCCTCATAGCTCCAGGAGGAGACGTCGTAGGCGCGGTCCGTCTCGGAGAACCCGGAGAACACCCCGTCCAGGTCCTCGGTGTCCTGGAAGTCCTCCCCGACGATCGTCGCGGCGTTGGTGTACTCCACGACGTAGTCGCGGAAGTACTTCTCCTCGGTCAGGACGTGGTTGATGACGGCCCCGAGGAAAGCGATATCGGTGCCCGCTCGGATGGGAACGTGCAGGTCGGCCAGCGCGCTGGTGCGGCTGAAGCGGGGATCGACGTGGATGACGACCGCCCCGCGCGCCTTGGCCTCCATCACCCACTGGAAGCCCACGGGGTGGGCCTCGGCGAAGTTGGAGCCCTCGATCACGATGCAGTCGGAGTTCTGCAGGTCCTGGAGGAACATGGTGGCCCCGCCCCGCCCGAAGGACGTCCCCAGCCCTGCGACGGTGGAGCTGTGGCACACCCGAGCCTGGTTCTCGACCTGGATGACGCCGAGGGCGGTGAGGAGCTTCTTGATCAGGTAGTTCTCCTCGTTGTCCAAGGTCGCGCCGCCCAGGCTCGCGATACCGAGTGTGCGGGCCACGCGCTGACCGTCGTGCTCCTGCTCCCAGGTCTCCTCCCTGGTCCGGATCACCCGCTCCGCGACCATGCGCATGGCGGTGTCCAGGTCGAGTTCCTCCCAGTCGCGGCCGTAAGGCGGCCGGTAGAGGACCCTGTCGCGCCGAGCCGAGCCGGTGGTGAGCTGGAGGCTGGCGGAGCCCTTGGGGCAGAGCCTGCCGCGGCTGACGGGGGAGTCGGGGTCCCCCTCGATCTGGATGACCTGCTCGCCGCGGACGTAGACGTTCTGTCCGCACCCCACGGCGCAGTAAGGGCAGACCGACTTCACCACGCGGTCGGCCTCCGCCGTGCGCGGACGCAGTGTCTCGCTGCGCTCGGACTTGGCCGCTGCGCCGAGGCCCATTCTGTCAGTACCGGTCACTTGCCGCAGGACCGGCCACGAAGCCAACCAGTTCCACACACCCATGGCAGACCCCCCGGGCCCGCGACTGGAGCGGGCCGTCGACGTGTCCCGCGCCGCTCCGGAAGATCAGGGCGCGGTTAACCACCGTGCGACGGATCGGGAGTGGAGACGAGCCGACACGCTTATGCCGAGCCGACTCCACCTTTGGCGAGGGTTTTCCTTGACCGGGGTGCGGGCAGTGCCGCCAGCAGGGACCCAAACATCGGGGGGTGAGAGAGGTGCCAGGAGTAGACGAACTTCCGGACACCCTGCGCCGGTCGCCGGAGAAGGCGCAGCGCACCTGGATCGAGGCGCACGACAACGCGGTCCGGCAGTACGGGGAGGGCGAGCGTGCGCACAGGGTCGCCTTCGCTGCCCTCAAGCGCACGTTCGAAAAGGTCGGCGACCGCTGGGAGCCGAAGCAGGCCAAGGGCCCGTCGGACGCGCAGGCCGAGAACCCCAGGGCCGGCCGGCGTGCGGGCGGAGACCTGCCGACGGCCGGAGGGGTCGACGCCAACGCCACCAAGGGCCACCTCTACAAGCGGGCCAGGCAGCTCGGTCTGCCCGGCAGGTCCCGGATGACCAAGGACGAACTGGTGGACGCCCTCCAGAAGGAGAGCGACCGCCGCACCGCGGGGTCCGGCGGATCCGCGTGAACCGCGCTACACCCGGACCGGCACTGGTGCCGGGCCGGTCGAGGAGGACGGGACATGGTGCAGAACGTCGCCAACCATCTGCTGCGGCGGCTGTCGCAGTGGGGTGTCACCGAGGTATTCGGATACCCGGGGGACAGCGTCAACGGGCTCGTGGCGGAGATGGCGCGAGTGGAGGACGGCCCGCGGTTCATCCAGAGCCGCCACGAGGAGATGTCGGCCTTCGAAGCGGTCGGCTACGCCAAGTTCGGCGGCCGCTTCGGCGTGTGTATGGCTACAGGCGGCCCCGGGGCGATCCACCTTCTCAACGGCCTCTATGACGCCAAGCTCGACCACGTACCGGTCGTGTCGGTGATCGGCCAGGCCAGCCGCAGCGCCATGGGCGGCGCATACCAGCAGGAGATCGACCTGCACAGCCTGTTCAAGGACGTCTCCAGCGCTTTCCTCGAGACCGTCAACGTCCCCGAACAGCTGCCCAACGTCCTGGACCGGGCGATACGCACGGCTCTCGCGGAGCGGGCACCGACCACCGTGATCATTCCGGCGGACGTTCAGGAACTCGACTACTCACCGCCGGAACACGCCTTCAAGCACGTGCCGTCCAGCGCGCCCGACCGGGCGGCCGCCGGTGGTTCGGTGCTGCCGCCCGACTCCGAGTTGGACCGGGCCGCCGACGTACTCAACGCCGGTGAGCGGATCGCCGTCCTGGTCGGCCAGGGTGCGAGGGGAGCCGCGGACGAGGTGCTCCGGCTCGCCGACGCGACCGGCGCGGGTATCGCCAAGGCACTCTTGGGCAAGGACGTCCTGTCCGATGACCTGCCGCAGGTCACCGGTGCTATCGGGCTGCTGGGCACCCGCCCTTCCTGGGAGCTGATGCGTGACTGCGACACCCTGCTGATCGTGGGGTCCAACCTGCCCTACACCCAGTTCCTGCCGCCCTTCGGCAGGCGGGCGGTGGAGATCGACATCGACCCGCGGTTCATCGGCATGCGCTACCCGACCGAAGTGAACCTGGTGGGCGACGCCGAGGGCACCGTGCGAGGGCTGCTGGACCGCCTCGAACCGGACCCGAAGCTGAAGAAGGGCCGGGACCGCTGGAGGCGGACGGTCGAGGACAACGTCCAACGCTGGTGGAGCGTCCTGGACGCCCAGGCCGGGGTCAGCGCCGACCCGGTCAATCCGATGCTCGTGGTGCACGAACTCTCGCCGCGCCTGCCCGGAGACGCCGTGGTCACTGCAGACTCCGGTTCGGCCACCAACTGGTATGCGCGCTTCCTGCGGATGGGCGCGCACAACCGCGGTTCGCTCTCGGGAACACTCGCCACCATGGGGTGCGCCGTGCCCTACGCGATCGGCGCCAAGCTCGCCGCCCCGGACCGCCCCGCCGTTGCCCTGGTGGGCGACGGTGCGATGCAGATGAACGGGTTGACGGAGCTGCTGACGGCCCGGCGCTACCGGGACCTGTGGGAGAACCCGACGCTGGTCGTGTGCGTACTGCACAACAACGACCTCAACCAGGTCACCTGGGAGCTGCGGGCGATGGCGGGGTCCCCGAAGACCCCCTACTCCCAGGACCTTCCCGACATGTCCTACGCGGAGTTCGCCGAGTCGGTGGGCCTGGTGGGGATCCGCGTGGACCGGCCGGAGGACGTCGGCCCGGCATGGGACCGTGCACTGGCCGCTGACCGGCCGGTCGTGCTCGACGTGCACTGCGACGGGGACGTGCCGCCGATCCCGCCGGAGGCGGAATGGGATCAGATCGCCGACATGCTCAGGTCCATGCTCGGGGGCGATCCCGACCGCAAGGGAGTGGTGGCCAGGGGGCTGGCCACCAAGATCCAAGAGTTTCTGCCGCACAGCCGGTAGACGCGCGGGCCAGTGGGCGCAGGAAAGGGGTGGGGCGTCGGCCCCACCCCCGATGCTCGGCTTCCGTCGGGCTCAACTCCCCTGGATCTCCCCGCCGGTCGGTGTCAGCGTCTCTCCCGTGTAGAAGGACGAGAGCCGGTCGCTGGCGAAGAAGACGTAGGACGGCGCGATCTCGTCGGGATCCGCGGCCCGCCCCATCGGCGCCTGCTTCCCGAAGCCCTCGGTGCGCTCGGACCCGAGCGTGGACGGGATGAGCGGTGTCCACACCGGCCCGGGCGCCACGCAGTTCACCCGCACACCCCGGTCCATCAGGACCTTGGACAGCGACAGTGACAGGTTCATGACGGCGGACTTGCTCGACGCGTAGTCGATCAGCGAGTTGTTGCCGCGCAGGCCGTTGATCGACCCGGTGATGATGATCGAGCCACCGTCGGGGATGTGCGGCAGGGCCTCGCGTACCGTCCAGAAGACCCCCATCACGTTGACGTCGAAGGTGCGCCGCAGCTGCTCGGTTGTCAGGTCGGTGAAATCCTCCACCGGGCTCTGCGTGGCCGCGTGCTCCACGAGGACGTCGATCCCGCCCAGTTCCTCGACGGCGCGCCCCACGAGGTGGGCGCAGTGCGACTCGTCGGCAACGTCGCCCCGGACGCCTACGGCGCGGCGTCCCTCCTTCTGCACCAGGCCGACCGTGTGCTGGGCTTCGGCGTCCTCGCTCAGGTAGCCGAAGACGACGTCGGCACCTTCCTTGGCGAAGGCCACGGCGACGGCCCGGCCGATCCCGGAGTCGCCGCCGGTGATCAGGGCCCGTTTGCCCTCGAGCAGCCCCCGGCCCTCGTAGCCGCGCATCTCGTCGCGCGGCTGCGGGTCCATCGGCTCGGTCCGGCCCGGATGCGGTTGCTCCTGGGCCGGTGGATGTCTCCCGTTCATGTACGGCCTCCCTTCCTCAGGTGCACCGCTGCCCGGACAGGGCAAGCGCCACACCCACTTGCCGGACAGATACCAATCCTTTGCCGTGGCGGCGACCTGGAACTGGGCGCCGGGAAGCGGCGCACACTTCGGGCTGAGGGGGAGCGGCTGGGAGTATGCGGGGCATGGACATTCTGAGCAGCCGCGTCCTCTTGCGGCCCATCGACCTCCTCCGCAGCCGGGACTTCTACCGCGACGTGCTGGGACTCGCCGTGCACCGCGAGTTCGGCGGCCCCGAGGCTCCGGGAACGGTCTTCTTCCTGGGCAACGGGCTGCTGGAGGTCTCCGGGACATCCGAGCCGTCCGGGGTGCCCCCGCTCTCGCTATGGGTGCAGGTGCGCGACGTCGAGGCCGAGTACGCCCGCGTGACAGCGTCCGGGGCCACCGGCCTGCGAGAGCCGAAGCAGGAGTTCTGGGGGCTGGTCGAGGCCTGGATCACCGACCCCGACGGGGTGCGGATCGTGCTCGTCCAGATCCCCGACGACCACCCCCTGCGCCGGGACCAGCGCACTTTCTGAGCCCTTCGCGCGATCCCGGGTGGTCAGGGGGAGGGGGAGGCCTCCGGTGCGGGCAGGTCTGCGTGCGCGGCCAGCAGGCGGCCGGCGTGGTTGACGTGGTCGCTCATGGCGCTCCGCGCGGCTTCGGGGTCGCGGGCCCGAAGCGCGTTCAGCACGGCGAAGTGGTCGTGCTGTGTCGCGTCGGGCCACCCGCCCACCCGGTGGTAGTAGCGCAGCGGCACGTACCGCGTGGCGGTTCTGAGGAACCAGGTCAGCTTCGTGGTGGCCGCGGCCCGGTTGATGGTGCGGTGGAACTCGTGGTTGAGGCGCTCGACCGCGGTCAGGTCGTCGCGGCCGAGTGCGTCGACCAGCTCGGCTTGGAGGGCGTCGAGCTGGTCGATCTGCTCGTCGGTGAGCAGCGGGGTCGCGCGCGCCGCCAGTTCACCCGCGATCTGTGCCTGGACCCAGAACAGGTCCAAGAGGTCCTGTTCGGAGAGCGGGGCGACCGTGAAGCCCCGCCGGGGCTCGAGGGTGAGCAGCCCTTCGCCCCGTAGGGCGACGAGCCCCTCGCGGACCGGTGTCACGCTCATGCCGAGCTCCTCGGCGATCCGCTCGACCCGCACGAACTCACCGGCGCGCAGTTGCCCCGTGAGGACGAGCTCGCGCACGTGAGCCGCCACTTCGTCGCTGAGCTGGGGTCGGGCCATCGGGTTGCTCCTGTCGGGTGCCGCTCTGCAGGTACCTCCTGAATCTACCCTCTCCATGGATAATGCATTATATTTTCTGTGGCGTGGAACGCGCGCCCCAACGAGAGCGTGAAGGAGGCGTGGTGGTCGAACACGGACACGACCAACCGCTGGCTGGCTTGAGGATCGTGGAACTGTCCAGCTTCGTGGCGACGCCGCTGTGCGGCCTGGCGCTCGCGCAGCTCGGGGCCGAGGTGATCCGGGTCGAACCGCTCGGGGGTGCCCCGGACCGCGGTCGGTGGCCGCTGAGCGAACAGGGGACCAGCCTCTACTGGACGGGGCTGAACCGCGGCAAGAAGGCGGTCGAGGTCGACCTGTCCCAGCCTGAGGGCCGCCGCCTGGTGGCCGAACTCGTCGCCGGTGGCGGCGAGGACGGGGGAATCGTCGTCAGCAACTCCGAGCGCCACACTGACCTGGGCTACGAAGCCCTGAGCCGACTACGCCCCGACCTCATCCACGTCCAACTGGTGGGCAGGCGCGACGGCGGCACGGCCGTCGACTACACGGTCCAGGCGAGCTCCGGGTTCCCCCTGGCGTCCGGTCCCGACAATCACGAGGGTCCGGTGAACAGCACCGTTCCCACCTGGGACCTGGCCGCGGGCCTGTACTTGGCCAGCGGACTGCTCGCCGCCGAGCGCCACCGCTCCAGAACCAGTCGGGGCCGCAGGATCCGGGTCGCTCTCGAGGACGTCGCCCTGGCCACCGCCGGCACACTCGGGCACCTCGCCGAGGCACAGCTGCGCCCCGATTCCGCCCGTACCCCGGACGGCAACCATGTCTACGGGTCCTTCGGACGCGACTTCCAGAGCGCTGACGGCGAGCGGTTCATGGTGGTCGCCCTGACCCCGCGGCACTGGTCCGACCTGGTGGAGGCGACCGGCCTCCGGGAGGTGTTCGGCGCGCTGGAGCACAGCCTCGGCACCGACCTCTCCGACGAGGGGGCGCGCTACACGCACCGGGAGGAGCTCGCCGGGCTCATCGCCGGGTGGTTCGCCCGTCACCAGTCCGACCGGATCCGCGAGGCCCTCGGCGCGACCAGGGTCCTGTGGTCGACCTACCGCAGCTTCGCCCGGATCGCGGCGAACGGCGCCGAAACCCTGCGCGAACACCCCCTGTTCCACCTGGCAGAACAGCCGGGCGTCGGCGCCCACTACGCCCCCGGAGGGCCGGTCGCCGTCGACGGCGAGAACGCCCGCCCCGGCCCGGCACCCCGGGTCGGTGAGCACACCGGGGCCGTTCTCGGCGGAGCGCTCGGGCTCGCCGAGGACGACCTGAAGGGCCTGGTGGAGCGCGGGGTCCTGCGCGGCGCCGACCCCGGCACCTGAGCGCTCTGCGCCCCCGAACACACCACGCCACGGCCCAGGCGCCACACGGGCTGCTTGGCATGTCGGCCGAACGAACATCGTACGAAGGACGGGAACGGATCATGAGCGGACTCTCACCGGACGAACAGGACATGGTGGACGTGGTCGCCACGTTCGTCGACCAACGGGTACGGCACCGGGTCAGGGACTTCGAGCCGACCGACACCTATCCCGAGGAGTTCATCGAGGAGATGAAGAAGCTCGGGATCTTCGGGCTCCTGGTGCCCGAGGAGCACGGCGGGGTCGAGGTCGGCGCCGCGTGCTTCGCGCGGATCACCGAAGAGCTGGCCCGGGGCTGGATGAGCCTGGCCGGTGCCATGGGAGGCCACTCGGTGATCAGCTACCTCATCCGCGAGTTCGGTACCCCCGAGCAGCGCGAGCGCTACCTCCCCGGCATGGCCGACGGCTCCGTCCGCGCCACCATGGCCCTCACGGAACCCGCAGGGGGCAGCGACCTGCAGGCCATGCGCACCCAAGCGCTGGCCGACGGCGACGCCTACGTCGTCGACGGGTCCAAGACCTGGATCTCCAACGCCCAGCACGCGGGGCTGATCGGCCTGCTGTGCGTCACCGACCCCGAAGCCGAGCCCGCCCACCGGGGCATGAGCGTCCTGCTGGTCGAGCCGGGTGAGGGGATGACCGTCTCCGGCAAGATCCCCAAGCTCGGCTACCGCGGTGTCGAGGCCTGCGAGGTGACCTTCGACCGGATGCGGGTTCCGGCCGGCGCGGTTCTGGGCGGGGAGCCGAACCGGGGCTGGGGCCACATGATGCGGGGCCTGGAGGTCGGCCGTATCCAGGTGGCTGCACGGGCGGTCGGTGTGGCCCAAGCGGCCCTGGCCGACGCCGTCTCCTACGCCCAGGACCGGGAGTCGTTCGGGAAACCGATCTGGAAGCACCAGTCGGTCGGCAACCTGCTGGCCGACATGGCCACGAAGGTGCGCGCGGCCAGGCTCATGACCGTCGACGCCGCCGAGCTCCTGGACGGGGGCGAGCGCACGGACATGGAGGCGGGGATGGCCAAACTGTTCGCCTCCGAGACCGCGATGGAGGTGGCGCTGGACGCCATGCGGGTGCACGGCGGTTACGGCTACTCGCGTGAGTACGAGGTCGAACGGTACTTCCGGGACGCGCCGCTGATGATCCTGGGTGAGGGAACCAACGAGATCCAGCGCAACGTGATCGCCGCGCAGCTCGTCGCCCGGGACGCGGGGGGTTAGGGCGTGTTCGGGCGGCACACCCTACGTCGGCTCGTCGGCGTTCGAGTGCTCGGCCGGCGGTGCCGCGGGCGGTCCCATCAACAGTCCGAACGAGACCAGCACGAGCACCACCGGCCCCGCGTATACGGCGAACAGGTTCCCCATGGGAAAACTGATCGCCACCCAGGCGTATCCGCAGGCCAGGCCGGAGAAGCGGACCATGTTGTGGATGCCCAGGGCCGTACCGTGCGTGGCGGCGGTCGAACGCATGACGCCGAGCGCGGCGCTGCTCTGGACCGCGCCGATGGCCGAGCCCACGACCACCAGGGCCACCACCGTCACCGCCACCACCGCGACCCGGTAGTCGGCCGTGCCCACCGCACCAAGGGCCAGCAGCCCCAAGCCGAGCGCCGCGAGCCCTCCCTGGAGTACCGCCCGTGGGGTGAGGCGCGTACCGATCCAGGACGACACGGGTGCGAACAACGTCATCGACACTGCCAGGGAGAGCGTGATCAGTGCGATCACCTCCGGGCCCATCCCGAAGTCGCGGCCCAGGTGGAGCGGGGTCGCGACGACCACGACCCCCAGACACGTCATCACCGTGCCCGCGGCGGCGGTGCTGCGCAGGTACCGGCGCTCGACCAGCAGGCGGAGGTCGACCAGGGCCGCCGGGCTGTAGTGGGCGAGCAGGGCGTGCACGCACAGCGCGACCACCCCGAAGCCGACGAGCCCCAGCCCCACGGCGAGGCCGCCCTGCTGTCCCGCCCAGGTGAACGCGCCCACCAGCGAGCCCACACCGATGATCAGCGTGATCATTCCTGTGGCGTGCATCGGCGGGCGCCCGGAGGGGGCGGCGGGCACCAAGCGCGCGATGAGCACCATGACGGCCAGGCTGATCAGCGCGTGGGTCCCGAAGACCGCCCGCCACCCGAGCAGGTCGGCGATCAGGCCGCCCAACGGCAGTCCCAAGGCCTGGCCGACACCGATCGCCGAAGCCCATGCGGCCATCATCCGTGCCCGCTGCCGAGGCCAGAAGTAGGCGAGCGTCTGCTGTACCGCCGGCGGCGTAGCCGAACAGGCGACCCCCTGCAGCGCGCGCATGAGGACCAGGAACCACAGCTCCTGGCTGAACGCGGCACCGATCTGGGCCGCCACCATCAGGGCGAGGGAGGACGTGAGGACGAGCCGGGGCCCCAACCGCTCGCACGCCCAACCGGCCACCGGTGAGAACAGCACCATCGCCAGGGTGAAGGCGCTGACGGCGAAGACGATGCCGCTCGGCGACGCGCCCAGGGCGGAGGCGATCACGTTGATCGGCGCGCTGATGATCGTGCTGGTCAGCGTGCCCAGGGTCGAGCTGGCCAACAGTACGACATAGGCCGTCCGTCTGGGCTCGATCGAGCCGCCCGGTGCGGCTTTCCCCGGGGCGTTCACTCGCCCCGGCTCGCCGCTGACCCGGGTTCGCGCTCCCGCTCGGTCGGCGCCTCGGCGGCGGCCGGTCCGACGGTCAGCCGGACCACCACGGCGAGCACGGCGACGACTGCCGTTCCCAGCAGGCTGCTGGCCTGTTCGGGAGCCAGGGCCGCGAAGCCCGCCACGAACGCGACCCCTCGGGTGAGGGGCCCCATCGGGCGCTCCACTCCGATCAGATAGCCCTCGAAGGCACAGCAGATGACGACCACCCCGATCACCGCGAACAGGATGGCCAGTGCGACCTCGCCGGGGGCGGCGCGTCCCACGAGGGCGGGGTTGAGGGCGAAGCAGAACGGGATGACGTACATCACCGTGCCCAGGCGCATTGCGGTCAGGCTTGTGGCCAAGGGTTTCGTCCCGGCGATTCCTGCCGCCGCGAAAGCGGCCAGGCCCACCGGAGGTGTGATGTAGGAGACCGTGGCCCAGTAGATGACGAACAGGTGGGCAGCGATCGGGTCGATGCCCAAGGCGACCAGCGCCGGGGCCAGCACGATGGCCAGCAGTACGTACACCGCCGAGACGGTCATGCCCATACCCAGCACGAAGGAGGTGATCGCCCCGGCGACGAGGACGAGCGCAACGGAGCCGCCCAGTGCGTGGACCATCTCCCGGGCCAGGGACAGCGACACCCCCGTTATCGACAGGCCTCCGATGATGAGTCCGACGCCCGCGATGATCCCGACGATCTCGGCCAGCGTCCGGCCAGCGCTGTAGAAGAGGTTGGCGACCTGCCGTCCTCCGAGCCGGTCGCGGCGGCGCAGCACGGCATACAGCAGCAGTCCGGCCACGACGATGAACGGGGCCTGCGCCTCGCGGTGGTAGTACACCAGGAGGGCCAGCAACGCGGCGAGGGCGACCACGAAGGGCCAGCCGCGCAGCAGGACGGGCACCAGGCGGGGTAGCTGGACGCGGGGAAGACCCCGCAGACGCTTCTTCGCGGCGTAGGCGTCCACTTGGACGTAGATGCCGAGGTAGAGCAGCAGAGCGGGGATGGCCGCAGCCAAGGCGATCTCACCGTAGGGGACACCGACGAAGGAGACCATGAGGAATGCCGCGGTCCCCATGATCGGCGGGGTGAGCGAGCCGCCCGATGAGGCGGTCGCCTCGACGCTGGCCGCGTACTTTCCGGAGAGCCCGGCTCGCCGCATCGCCGGGATGGTCATGGGGCCGCTGGTCAGCACGTTGGACACGGCGCTGCCGCTCATCATGCCGAGAGTGGCCGAGCTGGCCACGGACACCTTGGCCGACCCGCCTCGGGTGGTGCCGAAGATCGACTGGGCGAAGTCGTGGAAGAACGCGGCGCCGCCGGTGTGCTGGAGGACCACACCGAAGAGCAGGAACCCGATGAGGATGCTCGCCGCGGTCTGCAGGGGCAGGCCGAGGACGGACTCCACACCCATGGCGTGCATCTGCGCGAGTCCGACGAAGTCGTACTGGATGCCCTCGAGGATCCCGATCGGGATCCCGCCCGCGATCAGCGGGTAGAGGGAGAAGGCGGTGGCGATGCCCGTGACGATGATCCCCGCGGTGCGCCGCAGCGCCTCGAGTACGAGCACCCACTGCGCGTAGCTCAGCAGTACGGCCAGGCTGGGGGCGACGTAGTCCCATCCTTCGGTGAGGATGCGCTCGCCGTGGAGTCCGAAGTACACGTTGATGCCCAGGACCGCCGCGGCGAGGGCGGCGTCGTAGGCGGGCACGCCTGTGCGGCCGTGCCTCTTACTCACGGGGAAGGCGATGAAGACGATCGGGAGGAACGCCGCCAGGACGAAGTAGAGGAACTCGTTGATGAGCAGCGTGCGCCCGAACGGGTTCCAGTAGAAGACCTGGCTGAGGGTCAGGGCGATGCCGACCGCGGTGAGCAGGATGACGACGCCGCGCCAGGGGCCGTTGCACCGCGTGGTTGCCGGAGGGGCGGCCGCATCCTCGGTGGATGCGCTGCCGGTGGAGCCAGCTGGGCCGGGGGACTCTGGGTTGTCAGGGAACTTGGCGGCGGGTGGTGCGCTCGCGGGGCGCCCGAGGTCGCTCATGAGCCTTCTTCCTCGTTGGTGGTGTCCTCGGCCTCTGTGCCGCCCTGCGGTTCCCCGTCCGAGACGGGTTCGGGGACGGATACGTCGGCCTTCACCTCGGGCCAGGACTCGCGCCGGTTGTCGTCGTCGGCCACCTCGGGCCAGCGTTCGCGCAGCGTCTCGCCGCGTTCGACGAGTTCCTCGTTGAGGCGCTCGGCGTCTTCTGACCACGCGCCCTCCTCCTCGAGGAAGTGGACCAGGCCCTCGTGGAAGGGCACCTGTTTGGGGGCGGTGAGGACCTCGTCCTCGGACCAGTACGGGACCGTGGCCGTGGAGTTCTCGTAGTGGTCGAAGTTGTCGACGATGCTGCTGATCGCCTGGTGGACGATCTCCGGGTCCGTGTCGGCGTAGGTGACGACCGGAACGGAATAGAGCATGCCGTTGTCGGTCTCGCCCTCCTCTTGGCCGGGTGCGCCGCCGAACTCGCCGATCTCGACCGACGGGGATATGGACGTGACCTGCTCGACGCTCTCCGGTGAGGTGTCGTCCATGCTGAGCCAGCGGACGGAGAATGCGGACTCGAGCTCGTAGAGGGACGAGCCGTAGACCTGCTGGAAGAGGACGTCGAGCATGCCGGACTGCAGCGCGCCGGGCTGTTCTCCGTAGCCGACCTCGACGGGGTTGACATCATCCCAGGTCAGTCCGCCGTAGGCCAGGTAGGCCTCGAGCTTGTTGTTCACCGACGGGTTGGCGGTGATGTAGGGGAAGTCGGAGCCGCGCAGGTCCTCGAAGGACTCGATATCGGAGCTGTCCGGTACGAGGAGGCCGTGGGGTGCGACGGGGGCCCAGACGACACGGACGTCCTGTGGCCCCCACAGCTCGGTGGTGAAGTCCTCGTCCCCCTCGAAGGAGAAGATGTACTCGTCACCGGTCCGTGAGAAGTGGGCCGGGCCCTCGCGTAGGGGCGCGAGCCGCCCGATGCCCGTGTCGGAGGTGATGATTCGGACAGGGGTGTCCTCGTGGGTGGTGATGGCGTCGGCCACCGCTGCGACGTCGGCATAGGTCGAGGTGCCGGTGCCGTAGGTACTCCAGACCATCTGCCGGAGCTGGCCGTCCTCGTCCAGCTCGGAGGTGGTCGCGCAGCCGGTGGCCGCGATCGCGGCTGAGAGGGCGATGGCCGCGGCGCTCCGCCGGGGGCGGGCGGCGGGCTTTCTCATGATGGATCCTCCCAGGCATCGACTAGGGCGAACCCCTGTGTCTTGGATCACTGTGCCTGTGAGGTCATGCACATTTCCAATACTTTGTCATGGGGTGGCCGATACCTGGATCGCATCAATCTTTGGCTCTGGCTTGCTCCATCGCAAAAAATCTGGGCATGGGGGCGCGAGTGGGGGGCGCCGACGCTGTGCCCGCGCCGCGGGCCGGTGGCCGAGGTCAGGGCTGGTTCGCGCCGACCAGATGCGCCGGGGTGGGCAGGGCTTCCTCGGAGGCCAGGAGCACCTCGCGCAGGGCGGGGCTCACCTCGTGGCGGCGCCACGCCAGGCGGGCGAGGGAGGGTTCGAGGGGTTCCTCGATCCGGACGCGGCGGATGCGGTCCTGGGGGACGTTGTCTACCACGTTGTCAGTGGTGAAGGTCAGCCCCACCCCGGCGCCCACCAGAGCCATCACGGTCCACGAGTCCGAGGCGACCTGGACGATGTTCGGCGAGAAACCCGCTTCATAGGCCGTGCGGATGAAGGCGTCCCGCAGGCTCGACCCGGGGTCGGCCGGCAGTGCCACGAAGGGCTCGTCCCGGCACTCGGCGATGCTCACGACCTCGCGGTCGGCCAACCGGTGCCCTTCTGGGACCGCGAGGACGTAGCGCTCCTCGACCACGACCCGGTGTGCGATCCCCGGAGGTTCCACCCGCCACCGGACGATGGCCAGGTCCATGGTCCCGTCGATCACCGACCTGAGCGCTTCGTTGGCGTAGGTCGTGCTCCGCAGCCGCAGTTCGATCCCTGGCCGCCGCTGGCGCACCAGCCGGCTCAGGTCGCCGACGAGCAGGTGCGAGGACGGGCCCGCGAACCCGAGCCGTACCAGGCCCGTCTGCCCCTCCCCGGCGGAGCGGACCGCGCTGCGCGCCACCCGGCACCCCTCCATGACGTCGTTGGCTGGCTCGATGAGCGCCCTGCCCGCCGTGGTCAGCTGTACCGAACGGGTGGTGCGCACGAACAGCTGCGCGCCCAGGTCGCGTTCGAGCTGCTTGATGGTGCGGGTCAGTGGAGGCTGGGCCATGTGGAGCCGTTCTGCGGCGCGGCCGAAGTGCAGTTCCTCGGCCACGGCGAGGAAAGCTTCCAGGTGGTGCAGGTTCATGGGCAGAACCTATGCCACAGGAGTATCAATGGGCCATGGGTCGGGTATTGGACGCGCAGCAATGCGGCTCGGGAAGCTGGGCGGTATGACCCACACCGCTCCCAAGCCCCCAGTCCCGGAGGCCGCCGTCCTGACCGAGGACCGCGGCCACGTACGGATCCTCACGCTCAACCGGCCCGAACGGCGCAACGCCCTCGATCTGGCCGACCGCGGTGCGTTGCTGGCCGCCCTCGAGGAAGCCGACTCCGACGCCGGTGCGCGTGCCCTGGTGCTCACCGGTGCGGGCCCGGTCTTCAGCGCCGGCGGCGACATCGCCTCGATGTCGCCGGACCCGGAGGTCGCCCGGATCCGGCTCGACACGGTCAACCGGATCGCGCGCCAGATGCTCACCGCCGGTACGCCGGTCGTGGCGGCGGTGGAGGGGGGCGCCTACGGTTTGGGCCTGTCTCTGTCGTGTGCCTGCGACACCGTGGTGGCCGGGCGCGGGGCGGACTTCGCTGCCTCCTTCGCCCGGATCGGACTGGTCGCCGACACCGGCCTCTTCTACAGCCTGCCCAAGCGCGTGGGCGCTGCTCGGGCCCGCCAGCTGCTGATGAACGCCCGCACTGTGCCTGCTGAGGAGGCCGAACGGATCGGCTTGGCCGACGAGGTGGTCGACGACGGCGCGGCACTGGAGCGCGCCGTCGCGGTGGCCGCACGCCTGGCCCGTTGGTCCGCGCCGATGGTGGCCGCGACCCGGCGCATCCTGTCCCAGCCGGACCAGAGCCTGGAGGCCCTGTTGGCGGCGGAGGCCGAGGCGCAGATCGAGCTGCTCGCCGGGCCGGAGTCCGCTGAGGGACGGGCCGCGTTCCTGGAGCGCCGCCGAGCGGATTTCGTGGACCCATGATTGTTGAATTTGAGGTATTAATCAGGATTTATTAGGTATTGGACACGTATGAGCGGAGCGGTCATCATCGGGAGCATGAGTTCCGAGACAGAGGTCACCTCCGAAGACTTCGCCGACATCCACGCGCAGGTGCGCGACTTCGTGCGTACCAAGGTCGTCCCGCGGGAGAACGAGATTCTCGCGACCGACGCCATCCCCGAGGACATCCACCGGTCAGCCGCGGACATGGGCCTGTTCGGATACGCGATCCCCCAGCGCTGGGGCGGCCTCGGGCTGGACCTCGTCCAGGACGTCGAGCTTGCGATGGAGTTCGGCTACACCTCCCTCGCCCTGCGGTCCCTGTTCGGCACCAACAACGGCATCGCCGGGCAGGTCCTCGTCAACTTCGGAACCGACGCCCAGCGCGAGCGCTGGTTGGCGGGCATCGCCTCCGGCGAGGTGATCGCCGCCTTCGCCCTCACCGAGCCCGGGGCGGGTTCCAACCCCGCCGGCCTGCGTACCAAGGCCGTCCAAGAGGGATCAGAGTGGGTCATCGACGGCCGTAAGCAGTTCATCACCAACGCTCCGATGGCCGGCCTGTTCGTCGTGTTCGCCCGCACCGGTGAGCCCGGCCCCCACGGCAACGGTATCGCCGTCTTCCTGGTCCCGGCCGACGCGCCCGGCGTGACCGTGGGGCCGAAGGACGCAAAGATGGGCCAAGAAGGCGCCTGGACCGCGGACGTCACCTTCGACTCCGTACGGGTCGGTGCGGACGCCCTGGTCGGCGGTGAGGAGAAGGTCGGCTACAAGGCCGCCATGACCTCGCTCGCCAGGGGCCGCGTGCACATCGCCGCCCTCTCGGTCGGTGCCGCCCAGCGCGCGCTCGACGAGTCCGTGTCCTACGCCGCGGCCAACACCCAGGGCGGTGTCCCCATCGGGGAGCACCAACTGGTGCAGGCGATGCTCGCCGACCAGTACACGGGTGTCGCGGCCGGGAGGGCGCTCGTCCGCGACGCCGCCGCCAAGTACGTCAGCGGCGAGGACCGGCGCATCGCACCCTCCGTCGCCAAGCTCTTCTGCACCGAGATGGTCGGCAACGTCTCCGACTTGGCGGTCCAGGTGCACGGCGGAAGCGGCTACATGCGGGAGGTCCCGGTCGAACGCATCTACCGCGAGGTACGCCTGCTGCGCCTGTACGAGGGCACGAGCGAGATCCAGCGACTCATCATCGGGGGCGGCCTGGTCCGCCAGGAAGGTGCGAAGCGCCAGTGACCGGCCAAGCGGAGCCCGGGACCCTGCCCCTGGAAGGCGTCGTGGTGGTGTCGCTCGAACAGGCCGTGGCCGGCCCGATCGCGACCCGTCACCTCGCCGACCTCGGCGCCCGGGTGATCAAGTTGGAACGCCCGGGAGAGGGCGATTTCGCCCGCTCCTACGACGAAGCCGTCAACGGACTCGCCTCGCACTTCGTGTGGTTGAACCGTTCCAAGGAATCGGTCTGCGTCGACCTCAAGTCCGAGCAGGGACGGGCCGTCGCCCGCGCACTCATCGCCAGAGCCGACGTGTTCGTGCAGAACCTCGCGCCGGGCGCGACCGAGCGACTGGGCCTCGGTGCGCAGGACCTGCGCGAGGGCCACCCCGAGCTGGTCGTGGTGAACCTGTCCGGTTACGGCACCTCCGGCCCCAAGGCCGCACGGAAGGCCTACGACATGCTCATCCAGGCCGAGTCCGGGATGGTGTCGGTGACCGGGACGCCGGAGACCCCCACCAAGACCGGGGTGCCCAACGCCGACATCGCCGCCGGACTCTACGCCGGGATGTCCGTTCTGTCGGCGCTCTACCGCCGCGAGCGCACCGGGGAGGGGGCCACGGTCGAGGTCTCCATGTTCGACTCGGCTGTGGAGTGGATGGGCCACGCCATGTACATGCAGCTCTACGCGGAGCGGCAGATCCCCCGCATGGGCCTGAGCCACGCCTCCATCGCCCCGTACGACGCCTACCCCACCAAGGACGGCGACATCCTCATCGGGGTCCAGAACGACCGGGGGTGGCGCGCCCTGGTCGCGGACGTGCTCGGTCAACCCGAGTACGCGGACGACCCGCGCTTCCGGACCAACCTGCTGCGCGTGCGCAACCGGGCGGAGTGCGACGCGTTCGTGGCCGACCGGACCAGCCTCTGGAGCACGTCGGACCTGGACGAGCGTCTGGCCGAGGCGGGTATCCCCGCGGCCCGGATCAACCAGATGTCCGACCTGGTCGAACACCCCCAACTCTCCGAGCGCGACCGGTGGCGCACGATCGGCACCGAACGCGGAGGCATCCGAGCGGTGCTGCCTCCGATGACCTACGGCGACGTCGAGATGCGCATGGACCCGGTGCCCGCGCTCGGGGCGCACACCGAGGCGGTTCTGCGGGAGCTCGGCTTCGACGAGGAGGCCGTCGGTGAACGGTGACCGACACCCAGAGGAAACCGCGACCCCAAGGAAAAAGGACACCATGACACTGTTGGAGGGCCGCACCGCGGTCGTCACCGGAGGAGCCCAGGGCATCGGCCTCGCCGTGGCACACGAGTTCGTCTCCCATGGAGCCCGGGTGGTCATCGGCGACGTCGACGCCGACCGCGCCGCCGAGGCCGCCGCCGAACTCGGAGGGCCGGACACGGCCCGCGGGGTCGCCTGCGATGTCACCCGCGCCGACGAGGTCGAGGCCGCGGTCGCCCTGGCCGTCGAGCGGTTCGGCAGCCTGGACATCATGGTCAACAACGCGGGCATCACCCGCGACGCCACCATGCGCAAGATGACCGAGGAGCAGTTCGACCAGGTCATCGCGGTGCACCTCAAGGGTTGCTGGAACGGCACCCGGCTGGCCGCGGCCGTCATGCGCGAACAGGGAAGCGGGTCGATCGTCAATATCTCCTCCCTGTCGGGCAAGGCCGGCATGGTCGGCCAGACCAACTACTCCGCCGCCAAGGCCGGAATCGTGGGCATGACCAAGGCGTCCGCGAAGGAGCTCGCCCACCGCGGCGTCCGGGTCAACGCGATCCAGCCCGGACTGATCCGGTCGGCGATGACTGAAGCCATGCCCCAGAAGGCGTGGGATCAGAAGATGTCCGAAATCCCGATGGGCCGTCCCGGCGAACCCGCCGAGGTCGCCGCGGTCTGTACCTTCTATGCCTCCGACCTGTCCTCGTACATGACCGGCACGGTCTCCGAGGTCACCGGCGGACGGTTCATGTAGATGGGCACCGATACGACCGCCGGCCCCGGCAAGGACCCCGCCGACCCACCACCACGAAAGGTGCGCCCCATGCGTGATGTCGTCATCTGCGAACCCGTCCGGACACCGATCGGCCGCTACGGCGGCGTCTTCAAGAGCGTCACGGCGGTCGATCTCGGCGCTCAGGCACTCCGGGGACTCTTGGAGCGCACCGGCCTCGATCCGGCGGAGGTCGACGACGTCATCCTGGGCCACTGCAACGGCAACAGCGAGGCACCGGCGATCGGCCGCGTCGTCGCGCTCGACGCGGGCCTGCCGGTCACCGTGCCCGGCCAACACCTCGACCGCCGCTGCGGATCCGGGCTGCAGTCGGTACTCAACGCCGCCATGGGTGTGCTCAGCGGAGCCCAGGACCTCGTGGTCGCCGGCGGCGTGGAGAGCATGAGCAACGCGGTGTTCTACTCGACCGACATGCGCTGGGGCGGGGCCAAGGGCGGGATCCGTGTCCACGACGGGCTCGTCCGCGCCCGGGAGACCGCAGGAGGGTCGCACTACCCCGTGCCCGGCGGCATGATCGAGACCGCTGAGAACCTGCGCGCGGAGTACGGTATCCCCCGCTCTGAACAGGACGAACTCGCCGTGGCGTCGCACGCCCGAGCCGTGGCCGCCCAGCACTCGGGCGTCTACGCGGAGGAGATCGTGCCGGTCACGGTCCGCGGCCGCAAGGGCGAAACCGTGGTCGACACCGACGAGCACCCGCGCGCCGACACCACCCTGGAGAGCCTGTCCGGGCTCAAACCGATCATGGGGGCCCAGGACCCCGACGCCACGGTGACGGCGGGTAACGCCAGCGGTCAGAACGACGCCGCCGCCCTGTGCGTGGTCACCACCGGGGACAGGGCCGCGCAACTGGGGCTGCGGCCGCTGGTCCGCCTGCGCACCTGGGCCGCGGCCGGTGTGGCACCCAAGGTGATGGGCATCGGCCCCGTGCCCGCCACCGCCCGCGCCCTCGATCAGGCCGGGCTGGACCTGGCCGACATCGACGTCGTCGAGCTCAACGAGGCCTTCGCCGCCCAGGCGCTCGCCGTGATGCGGGAGTGGAAGTTCACCCCCAAGGACCTGGAGCGCACCAACGTCCACGGCTCCGGGATCTCCCTGGGACACCCGGTGGGCGCTACCGGCACCCGCATGGTCGGCACGCTCGCCCGCGAGCTCGACCGGAGCGGCGGAAGGTACGGCCTCGCCACGATGTGCATCGGCGGCGGCCAAGGGCTGGCCGCCGTGTTCGAGGCGGTGGACCCCCGATGACGCGCAGGATCACCGGTATCGACGAGGTCCGCGCCCTGATCGGCGCGGACCTCGCCCCGGGGCCGTGGCTGACCGTCGACCAGGAGCGCGTGGACCGGTTCGCCGAGGCCACCGGCGACCACCAGTGGATCCACGTCGACCCCGAGCGCGCGGCGGCCGGACCCTACGGGGGCACCATCGCCCACGGCTACCTCACCCTGTCGCTCATCCCCGGGCTCGCCCTCCAGGTCTACGAGCTAGCGGTCGGGTCCGCCCGGGTCAACTACGGGGTCGACGCCGTACGCTTTCCCCAACCGGTCCCGGTCGGCGGCCGTGTCCGGCTCGCCGCCCGCTTCCTGGAGCTTGCGGAACGGGGCGGATCCCACCGGCTGCGCACCCGGTTCACGATCGAGATCGAGGGGCGGGACAAACCCGCCTGCGTGGCCGAGGGCATCACCCTCCTCCTACCCTGAACGACCCCGCCGGTCCGCGACCACGTACCACAGCGAACCCGCGACGCCGCCAACCCCCGACCCGAAGGAGCGCCCGCGATGGGCCGTCTCGTCACCACTGAAGGACTGACCGAGGAGCAGCAGGAGATCCTCCGGGTCGTCCGGCAGTTCGTGGACCGGGAGATCCTGCCGGTCGCGACCGAGCTGGAGCACAAGGACGAGTACCCCACCGACATCGTGGAGGGGCTCAAGGAGCTGGGGATCTTCGGTCTGACGATCCCCGAGGAGTACGGGGGGCTCGGTGAGTCGCTCCTGACCTACGCGCTGGTCGTGGAGGAGATCTCCCGGGGCTGGATGAGCGTCTCCGGGGTCATCAACACCCACTTCATCGTGGCCTACATGGTGATGCGGCACGGCACCGAGGAGCAGAAGAGGGACCTCCTGCCGCGGATGGCCGCCGGCGACCTGCGCGGGGCCTTCTCGATGTCGGAGCCCGCGCTGGGATCGGACGTGTCGGCGATCTCCACCAAGGCGACCGGGCTCGACGGCGGCCGGTACTCGATCACCGGCCAGAAGATGTGGCTCACCAACGGCGGATCCGCCAACCTCGTTGCGCTCCTGGTCAAGACCGACGAGGGCGCCGACTCCGTCTACCGGAACATGACCACGTTCCTGGTCGAGAAGGAGCCGGGCTTCGGCGAGACCGCCCAGGGCCTCACCGTCCCGGGCAAGATCGACAAGATGGGCTACAAGGGGGTCGACACCACCGAGCTCATCCTCGACGGGCACCGGATCGGCGCCGACCGGATCCTCGGCGGTACTCCGGGCCGGGGCTTCTACCAGATGATGGACGGCGTCGAGGTGGGCCGCGTCAACGTGGCGGCGCGGGCCGTCGGTGTGGCCAACCGGGCCTTCGAACTCGGCATCTCCTACGCGCAGCAGCGCGAGACCTTCGGCAAGGCGATCGCCGACCACCAGGCCGTGCTGTTCCGGATCGCGGAGATGGGCACCAAGGTCGAGGCCGGGCACGCCCTGGTCGTCAACGCTGCCCGGAAGAAGGACTCCGGTGAGCGCAACGACCTGGAGTCCGGCATGGCCAAGTACCTGGCCGCCGAGTACTGCCGCGACGTCGTGGAGGAGTCCTTCCGTATCCACGGCGGCTACGGGTACTCAAAGGAGTACGAGATCGAACGCCTGTACCGGGAGGCCCCGATGCTGCTCATCGGTGAGGGCACCGCGGACATCCAGCGCATGATTATCGGCCGCCGACTCCTGGAGGACTACCGGCTCTAGCCGGTCAGAATTCTCTTCGGGGAGCCGGGACACCCTGCCAGCACGGGTGTCCCGGCTCCTTTCGTGTGCGCACCCCCTCCGCGTCGCGCCGCGGGCGTTGAATCCTGGGGGCCGAACCACTATCGTTCAGTGGTCACCTTAATCGTTCACTGAACGATTAACCCGTTTCCGCCGAAACCGAGCCACGGACACTGAGGGGAAGCCATGCCGCGTCCACCGCGCCCCGCGGAAGACCCGCCGCGGATCCCGCGCAGAACCACACTGCTGGGCGGCGCGGGGGCGCTCGGCGCCGCCGTCCTGCTGCCCGGCTGCGGCACGGTCGGCAGGGAGGCGGCACCCCCGATCCCAGAGGGTGCGGCCACCGGTACCACCGCCGACGGCGGGGTACTGCGGATGGCGCGACCGCCCGCGTCGCAGGCCGAGACGCTCGACCCGGTCAGCTCGCTGTCGGCCTACGAGTACCTCGGCGCGCTGTACAACCGCCTGGTCCGCATGGACGAGGACGGCCAGGCGGTGCCCGACCTCGCCACGGAGTGGGAGTCGACCGAGGACGGCACCACCTGGACCTTCCGCCTGCGCGACGGCGTAACCTTCCACGACGGCACCCCGTTCACCTCGGCGGACGCCGCCTACACTCTGCGCCGCATCGTGGACCCCGAGCTCGCCTCGCCCCAGGGCACGGTCCTCGAGCCCCTGCTCGACCCGGGCCGGATCGGCACGCCGGAGCCGGGCGTACTGGTCGTCGAGCTCAAGGAACCCCACTTCGAGTTCCCCGCGCTCCTGACCAACTACCACTGCTACGTCGTCCCCGACGGCAGCGGCGACACGATCGGCGAGACCGGGATCGGCACGGGGCCGTTCCGCCTCGACGCCTTCTCTCCGGGAGGCCGTGGACGCGTGGTCGCCAACGGCGACCACTGGGAGGGCCCGCCCGTCCTGGACGCCGTCGACATGGTCTCGATGACCGACATCCAGGCCCGTACCAACGCCCTGCTGGCGGGGCAGGTCGACCTGATCTCCCAGACCAACCTGGACTTCGCCACCGCTCGCGTGGTCAAGGCGTCCGAGCGGGCCACCATCGCGCGCTCGGTCAACGCCCAGTGGTACGTCCTGCCGATGCTCACCACCGCGGAGCCCTTCACCGACCCCCGGGTGCGCCGGGCGATGAAGCACGCCTACGACCCACGGCACATCATCGACGTCGCACTCCAAGGCACCGGCGTGGTGGGCAACGACAACCCGGTCCCGCCCGAAACCCCCTACTGGACCGACCACGCCCTCGAACACGACCCTGACCGGGCGCGCGCACTACTCGCCGAGGCGGGCCGGGAGAACCTGCGGCTGGACCTGTACACCTCCAGCTACGACCCGGTGTTCACGCCGATGGCGCTGGCCTACCGTGACTCGGTGGCCGAGGCCGGGATCGACATCACCGTGCGCAACGCCTCCGCCGACTCCTACTACACCCAGATCTGGATGCAGCGGCCGCTGATGGCCACCTACTGGTACACCGGCCGCCCCGCCGACCAACTGCTCAACCAGGTCTTCCGCGGCGGCTCCTCCTACAACGAGACCGCGTGGTCCGACGAGGACTTCGACGCCCTCCTGGACGACGCCCGCCGGGCCGCCGACGAGGACCGCCGCCGCACCCTCTACGAGGACGCCCAGCGCCTGGTGGTGGACGAGGGCGGCGCGATCACCCCGATGTTCGCCGACCGCCTGGTCGGCCACTCCCGGGACGTCCTCAACTACCGCGAGACCGGGTTCGAGTTCGACTACCTCAACATCGGATTGAGGCCCTGATGCTGATCTACGTGACAAGAAGGCTGCTGTCCGCGGTCATCACCGTCCTCCTGGCCTCGGTCATGGTCTTCGCCGCCGTGCAGCTGCTGCCGGGCGACGTGGCCACCCAGGTGCTCGGCCAGGACGCCACCCCCGATGCGGTGGCCGCGCTGCGCGACCAGATGGACCTGAACCGCCCGGCCGCCCTGCGCTTCGTCGACTGGATCACCGGCGTGGTGCGCGGCGACTTCGGCGTCTCCCTGGTCTCCGGGGAGGCCGTGGCCGGAACCCTCTGGCTGCACCTGCGCAACACCATGCTGATCGCGGTGGCCACCGTCGCCGTCGCCGTCACCTCCTCCATCGTGCTGGGCGTGCTCGCGGGACTGTACCGGGACCGCTGGCCGGACACCGTGATCTCCGTGCTCACCCTGGTGGGGATGAGCGTCCCCGAGTTCGTCGTGGCGACCCTGCTCGTGCTCGCGCTGTCCATCACGATCCCCGTCCTGCCCGCCGTGGTCCTGGACGAGGCCTCCGCGCCCGTCGCCGACCTGCTGCCCGCGATCGTGCTCCCCACCATCGCGTTGTCAGTCGTCATGACCGCCTACATCGTGCGCATGACCAGGACCAGCGTCATCGACGTCATGGCCAGCGAGTTCGTCACCACCGCCCGGCTCAAGGGCATCAGCACCGCCCGGGTCGTGGTCCGCCACGCCCTGCCCAGCGCCCTGCTGCCCACGCTCAACGTGATCGCGATGAACGTCGCCTGGCTGGTCGGCGGGGTCGCCGTGGTGGAGAACGTCTTCAACTACCCCGGCATCGGCCAACTGATGCTGGAGTCCGTGCACAACCGCGACCTGCCGGTCCTCCAAGCCATCGCCGTGATCAGCGCCGTGGTGTACGTCCTGTGCAACCTCGCCGCCGACCTCGGGGCGATGGCGCTCAACCCGCGCCTGCGCACCGGTGAGAGGAGCTCCTGATGACCGAGCCACACCAGGGCGGGAGCGCACCGGGCGCCGCCGCGTCCTCGGCGCCCGGAACCCTGCGTCGGACGCTGCGCTCGCTGACCCGGTCCACGCCCGCGATGGCCGGCCTCGGCCTGGTCGCCCTGCACGTCCTGCTGGCCCTGCTCGCCCCGCTGATCACCCCGTACTCGCCCACCGCGAACGCACCCGACCAGGCGCTCCTGGGACCGAGCTCCGGGCACTGGGCGGGCACCGACGCCATGGGGCGCGACGTGCTCACCCGGGTGTTGTACGGCGGGCAGTACGCGCTGATGGTCTCGTTCGCCGCGACCGCCTGCGCGGTGGCCCTGGGCACCCTGCTCGGCTGCGTCACGGCGCTCCGGGGCGGCTGGTTCGACGACGCCCTGATGCGCGTGCTCGACGCGGTCCTGGCGATCCCGCCGATCCTGGCCCTGCTGGTGGTCGTCACCGTGCTCGGCGCCGGACCCGTGGTGATCGTCCTGGCGGTGACCATCGTCTACGCGCCCCAGGTGGTGCGCGTGGTCCGCGCAGCCGCACTGGGGGTGGCGCCCCTCGACTACGTGACAGCAGCCCGCGCACGCGGTGAGCGCACCCTGTCCATCCTCGCGCGCGAGGTGCTCCCCAACATCGCCAACGTCGTCTCCGTCGAGTTCGCCATGCGCGCCTCCTGGGTGGTCCTGCTCATCAGCTCGCTGTCGTTCCTGGGCTTCGGCGCCAACCCGCCGACCCCGGACTGGGGACTGATGGTCGCGGAGAACCGAACCGCCATGGTCGTGGTGCCGTGGGCGAGCCTGGCCCCGATCATCGCTCTGGCGACCCTGGTCGTCGGGTTGAACCTGTCCGCAGACGGCCTCGCCAAGGCGTGGGGCGTCGACCGCGCGAAGGAGAGCTCATGAGTACCGGTAACCCGCACGGCGCCGGCGACCGGGGCGACGCCGTGGTGAGGGTCGAGAACCTGTCCGTGGCCTACCGTTCGGGCGGCACCGACGTCACCGTCGTGCGCGAGGTTTCGTTCGAAGCCGCCGCGGGCGAGACCGTGGCCGTGGTCGGGGAGTCCGGAAGCGGCAAGTCCACCGTCGCCGGAACCCTGCTGGGCCACCTGCGGCACGGCTCCAAAGTCACCGGCGGCCGCGTGGAGGTCGTCGGCCGTGACGTGCTCTCCCTCGACGCAGCGGGCCTGCGGGGCCTACGCGCCAACGACGTCGCCTTGGTCGGTCAGAACGCGGGCAACGCCCTCACCCCCTCGATGCGGATCGGGCGGCAGATCGAGGAATCACTGCTGCCCCAAGGGCTGGCCCGCGAGCAGCGCCGCGCACGGGCCCGCGCCCTCGTGGCCAAAGTCGGGCTGCCCGACCCCGACGGCATCACCCGCCGCTATCCGCACCAGCTCTCGGGAGGCCAACAGCAGCGGGTCGCGATCGCCATGGCGCTGGCCACCGAACCCCGGGTGCTGGTCCTCGACGAGCCCACCACTGCATTGGACGTGGTCACCCAGGCCCGCATCCTGGACCTGGTCGCCGGGCTCAGTGACGAACTCGGACTGACATCGGTCCTGGTCAGCCACGACCTCGGTGTCGTGGCCCGGATGGCCGACCGGGTGGTGGTCATGCGCCGGGGCGAGGTCGTCGAAGCCGCTGACACCGCAGACCTGTTCGCCGACCCCCAGCACGCCTACACCCGCCACCTGCTCGCCAGCGTGCCCCGGATCGGCGACCGGGGACTGGCCGAGGTCGGCGAGGACGGTACCCGGACCGTGCGCTCGCGCGAGCCCGTCCCGGACGAGGCCCCCGAAGTGGTGTCGATGCGCGACGTCACCATCGACTACGGGCGCAACCGGGCCGTGGACGGGGTCACGCTCGGCCTGCGCCGCGGCGAGGTCCTCGCGCTGGTGGGGGAGTCGGGCAGCGGAAAGTCGACGCTGGCCTGGTCCCTGGCCGGACTGCGCGCACCCACCTCCGGCAGCATGCGGCTCCACGGCGGTACCGACAGCGGTAGCGGCACCGGCACCGACGGGGACCGCGGGAACGGGGCGGAGGGAGACCTGGCCACAGGGGCACGGGAGCGGCCCCTGGCCGTCCGGCGGCGGGTCCAGCTGGCCTTCCAGAACGCCGACACCTCCCTCAACCCGCGCCGCATCGTCCGCGACGCGGTCCGCAGGCCCCTGCGCTTCTTCGGGCTCGCCGAACGCTCCGACGCCGACGACCGCGCCCGCGAGCTGATCCGGGACGTGGCCCTGGACCCCGCCCTCTCCGACCGCCTGCCCGAACAGCTCTCCGGCGGCCAGCGCCAGCGCGTGGGCATCGCCCGCGCCCTGGCCGGCGACCCGCGCGTGGTGGTCGCCGACGAGGTCACCACCGCGCTGGACGTCTCCGTCCAGGCTTCGGTGCTGGCCCTCCTGGACGACCTGCGCGCCCAGCGCGACCTGGCGTTCGTCTTCATCAGCCACGACCTGGCGGTCGTCCGCGGAATCGCCGACCGGGTGGCGGTCATGCGCGACGGGCGCGTCGTGGAGGAGGGGCCCGTCGACGCGGTCTTCTCCGGACCCAACCACCCCTACACCCGCCGCCTCATGGAGGCGGTCCTGGAACCGGCGCGGGGCGGGGGCACCGCGCCGGTTCCCCCTATCGGAGCGGTAGCCGAGCGGATCTCCGCCGAGGCAGCCAGCGGGGCAGACGACCCCGTATGGATCGACCTGGGCGATGGACACCGCATCCGCCGCTGGGACCCGGACGGTCCCGCCGACGGAGCTTGACACCACGAACACCATGAACGGGGGAGCATGCGGTACCGCGAGGACTTCGACAGAGAGGTCGAGGTACGGGAGCACTGGATTCCGATGGCCGACGGCACACGGCTGCACGCGCGTGTCTGGCTGCCGGCCGACGCGCTGGCGGACCCGGTGCCCGCGCTGCTGGAGTACCTGCCCTACCGGAAGGGCGACTGGACTGCGCCGCGCGACGCCCAGCGCCACCCCTACTACGCGGGCCACGGCTACGCCTCGGTGCGGGTCGACCTGCGCGGGTCGGGCAACTCCGAAGGGGTGATGCGCGACGAGTACAGCGAGCAGGAGATCGACGACGGCGTCGCGGTCGTCGAATGGCTCGCCGCCCAGCCCTGGTGCACCGGCAGGGTCGGGATGTTCGGCATCTCCTGGGGCGGCTTCAACTCGCTCCAGATCGCCGCCCGGCGCCCCGAAGCGCTCAAAGCGATCGTCACCGTGTGTTCGGCCGACGACCGCTACGACAACGACGTGCACTACATCGGCGGCTCCGTCCTGGGCATCGACATGGCAGGGTGGTCAGGCACCATGCTGGCCTTCACCGCCCGCCCGCCGGACCCGACCGTGGTCGGCGACGCCTGGCTGCCCCAGTGGCGCGAACGCCTGGAGGTCCTTGAACCGTTCATCCACACCTGGCTGGACCACCAGGAACGCGACGACTACTGGCGGCACGGCAGCGTCTGCGAGGACTACTCCGCCATCGGCGCCGCCGTCCTGGCCGTCGGCGGCTGGGCCGATCCCTACCGTGACACCGTGCTGCGCCTGACCGAGCACCTGCCCGGACCGGTACGCGGCATCCTTGGCCCTTGGGCACACCAGTACCCCGACATCGCGCTGCCCCCGGGCCCGCACATCGGGTTCCTCCAGGAGACGGTGCGCTGGTGGGACCACTGGCTCAAGGACGCCGACAACGGCGCCATGGACACACCGCTCCTGCGCTCGTGGATGCAGGAGCCGGTCCCGCCCGCGACCGCCTACGAACAGCGCCCGGGCCGCTGGGCCACCGACGAGGCCTGGCCGTCGCCGTCCACCCGGTGGACCGAGCGCGTGCTCGGCGGCAACGCCCCCGTCCGGGTGCACAGCCCGCAGCACACCGGGGTCGACGCCGGCCGGTTCTTCCCCTACGGCAACGCCACCGACCTGCCGCCCGACCAGCGCGAGGAGGACGGTCGCTCGACCTGCTTCGACACCCGTCCGCTCACCGACCGTACCGAGATCCTGGGCCGCGCCCGCGTCCGGCTGCGCATGGACGCCGACCGGCCCAAGGGCACGGTGATCGTGCGGGTGTGCGACGTCGCCCCCGACGGAGCCTCCACCCTGGTCACCCGGGGCGTCATGAACCTGAGCAGCCGCCACGGCCGCGACCGCACCGTGCCTTGGGGCCCCGGGACACCCGAGGACGTCGAGGTGGAGCTGACCGGCACCGGTTACGCCTTTCCCGCCGGGCACCGGATCCGCGTCGCCGTCTCCACCGCCTACTGGCCGTGGGTGTGGCCCCAGCCCGACGACCCGGCCCTAACCGTCTGGCCCGCCGACAGCGCGCTGCTACTGCCCGAACGCCCCGAAGGCGCGGACGAGGGGCGGGCACCGGTCGTGTTCGAGGAGCCCGAACAGGCCGCCCCGCTGCCGATCGTGCGCGGTGCCTCCGGTGAGCGCCCGGAGCGCGTGGTCACCCACGACGTGGGCACCGGTGAGTGGGTGCTCGACGTCGACCCCAACTACGGGGGTTCGCGCACCTACCCGGACGGCCTCGTCTACACCGAGAAGGCCCGTGAGCGGTACCGCATCCGAGTCGACGACCCCCTGTCCGCCGTGGCAGGATCCGACTGGGAAATCAGCCTGTACCGGGAGGGATGGGACGTATTGGTGCGGACGTCCAGTGAGCTCACCGCCACCGCCGACCACTTCGTCGTGCACAGCACACTGGAGGCGTTCAGCGGGGGAGAGGTCGTCACTACCAAGGAGTGGCGCCGGGAGATCCCCAGGACCGCGGGATGACCGCCGAACCCCGGGGCACCGACCCCCGGAGCGGACCCAAGCGCAGAGCCGTGGCACCCGACAAGCGCACCCGGCAGCCCACCGAGGTCCGCAGGAGACTCATCCTGGAGGCCGCGGTGCCGCTGGTCGCCGAGCACGGTGCCGGCGGGGTGAGCCTGCGCGACATCGCCCGAGCGGCCGGGGTGTCGGTCGGAACGGTCACGTACCACTTCGCCGGGGTCAAGGAGATCATCAGCGAGGCGGTGTCGATCGAGATCGACGGCTACTACCGGCCGCTGGGCGAGCGGATGCTCGCCCTGCCCACGGCGTCCGAGGGCCTGGAAGCCCTGGTCGAGGGCGTGTTCACCATCGAGACCGACCGGCACTGGCGGTTGTGGTTCGACAGCTGGGCCTCGTCGGCCAGCCTGGCCCCGGACTCGCGCCAGCACCGCCGCTACGAGGACTGGTCGGCCAGTGTCGCCCGGCTGATCAGCCGCGGGCGCGACTCCGGGGAGTTCCACTGCCCGGACGTGGAGGAGACCACCACCCGCTTCAACGCGCTGGTCGACGGCCTGGCGCTGCGGCGCCTGCGCGGGGCACCCCCGCTGTCCCTGGACCAGGCCCGGGCCCACCTGCGCCGCTTCCTCACCTCGGAACTCGGGTTGGCCCAAGGGCTGTGACACCGGTTCCGAGGGACCGCCGGAACCGTCCGGGCGCGGCACCGTAGGCACGCCGGAACGCCCGGGAGAAGGCGAAGGGCGAGGTGTAGCCCACGCGCGCGGCCACCGCCTCCACCGGCAGATCCGTGTCCCGGAGCAGTCCCCGGGCGGTGTTCAGCCGCCACCAGGCCACGTAGGCCATCGGCGGCTGGCCCGCCAAGGCGGTGAACCTGCGTGCGAAGGTCGCCCTGGACATCCGTGCCGCCGCGGCCAGAGCCGCCACGGTCCACGGACGAGCCGGGTCGCCGTGCACCGCGGCAAGGGCCGCACCGACCCCCGGGTCGGCCAGCGCCCGGGCCCACCCGTCGGGGGCCTCGCCCTCGGCCCTCTCCTCCAGGCAGGCGCGCAGCGTGTACAGGAGGAGGGCGTCGAGGAGCAGGGCCACCAGCGCGTCCGTGCCAGGGCGGGCGGTCGCGGTCTCCTCCCCGAGTACGGCCAGCACCCGCTCCAAGCGGGGCTCGCGGCCTTCGGAGGTCCGTACCCGTACGTGCTCGGGGAGGGCGGACAGGAGCGGGTGCGTGCGTTCCCGGTCCAGCCGGTAGCCGCCGCAGACGAGCACGGTGGAGGGCCCAGAACCGGGGACGGCGGGCGCACCGAGGGCCCCGAAGGTGTGCCGCCCGAACCCGCCGCCCGTATCGGGACGTGCTTCCTCCAAGGTCTCCGTCGGAGGATCCGGGGTGTCGCCGAGGCCGTAGCCGCCGCCGTGCGGGGACAGCACCACATCGCCCGGCCCGAGGCGCTCGGGTGGCTCGCCGTCCTCCGGGAACATCCAGCACCCACCGCTCAGGACGGAGAGGAACCCGGCCACGTCGGGATCGCCCGGCATCCACCACCCCCAGCTGCTTCCGCGCAACTCGACGCGGGCGCCGCCGGGGATGCCCGCACGCATCGATTCCACGACGTCGCTAAGGAGGTCCATGCCCGGAGTCTAGACCCGATGAGCGTCTGGGGTAGGGAAAGCAGACTCTAAAGCATGGAACGTCTCATCAGCACTTCCTAGGGTCGTCGGTATCCGATCCGAACAGTCGAGGAGACACCGTGCGCACCGCTGAGGAACTCTCCCGTACGCCAGTGGCCGAGGATCCCGCCTGGCGGGACCTGGTGGTCCTGTCCGAATCCCCGTTCGTGGCGCCGACCGCCGTCACCGTGGAAGGCGACCCGGCGGGCGCACCCGAACCGGAACGCCTCACCACCGAAGGCGGACAGCCGCTCGTGCTGCGGACCGACCGTCGGCACGGCACCGGCGTCGTCGTGGATCTGGGCCAGCTCGCCATGGGCTACCTGGAAGTGGCGGTCGAGCACGTGTCCGGGGCGCCGCTGCGGGTGGCGCACGCCCAGTTCCGTGACCAGCTCTCCCACGAAGGCGACGGACTGGCGGCCTTCTTCGGTACCGACGCCAAGCCGTGGGAAAGGGTCGACGTGTTCGCTCCGGTCGCCCGGCCGACCGTGCTGAGCAGCGAGGGCAAGCGCGAGACCCGCTACCTGCTCCTGACCCTCGACGGCCCGGGGGAGGCGGTGATCGACCACGTCCGGATCCGGTCCACCATCTATCCGGTGGTCCGGGACGGCTACTTCCTCTCCAGCGACGACCTGCTCAACCGGGCCTGGCACAACAGCGCGCACACCGGCGACCTGGCGTCGGTCAGCGAGGACAGCGCGCTCCCCGGCGCACCCAAGGGACCTACCCCCTGGATGCTCACGACCCCCTTCGACCGAGTGCTCTTCATGGGCGACCTCCACATGCAGGCACTGGCCGGATACCAGCAGAGCGGCGACTACCGGTGGCTCGTGCGCAACTCCCTGCGCCAGTACGGGTGGGTGCAGAACCCCGACGGGTCGCTTCCCACGGGCGTCTCACACCTGGTGCACGGCGACCCCGGCGACCCCGGGCCGCCCAACGGGTGGCGCGTACCGGAGAACGGGCCGGAGCCCGACCTGGCACTGGGATGGGTGAACGAGGGCGTCTCCCTGTTCCGTGACATCAGTATCCACAGCTTCACCGCCTTCTGGGTCGCGTCCCTGGCCGACCACCACCTGTACACGGGGGACACGCCCTTCGTCCGCGCACTGCTTCCGGTCGCCCGCAGGGCGGTGGCCTTCCTGGAAGCACGCACCGACGCCGACGGCCTCTTCCGCGAGGAACAGGACCGTCGGACCGACCCGGAGGCAGCCCTGGCGGTGGTCGCGAACTGGTCTCCGCTCGACCTGGCCGCCGGCGTCGACTCCCTGACCAACGCGGTCTACTACGACGCCCTCAGGGGGCTGGCCGCCCTTGAGCGCGACGCAGCCGACGACCCGGCCGCCGCTGAGCGCTGGACCGCCAAGGCCGAGAAGGTGCGCGCTGCCCTCGTCGCCCGCCTGTGGGACGAGCGGGCCGGAGCCCTGGTGCTCAACACCGACGACCCCACCCGGGACCACTCCGGCGACGCCAACGCGGGCAACCTCGTGTTCGGCACACTGGACCATGGGGATGCCAGGCGGGTCATGCACTTCCTGGGCACCGAGCTGGCCACCCCGTACGGCACCCGCTCCAGCGAGTTCGAGGACAATCCCTATCGGGCCTCGGACATCCAGGGCTACATCCAGGCCCTGGAAGCTCTGGGCCGGGTCCGGTACGGCGACGTCCAGGGCGCCCTGGCCCTGATCCGCCGCTGGTGGGGTCACATGCTCGACGGAGGGCCGGGCACCGGCTGGTTCTCCTGGAACACCGACGGCACCCGCGAGCGCGGCGAATACGCCAGCACCCCCTGGACCACCGCGGTCCCCGCGCTCGGCGAGGGCGTCCTGGGGGTGCGCCCCACCGCGCCCGGGTTCCGCCGCTGGCGGGTGGCACCGCAGCTCGCGGACCTCGCTTGGGCGCAGGGCAGGGTGCCGACGCCGGGCGGGGGCCTGGCGGTGCGCTGGAAGCGGGACGAGGACTCGTTCAGGCTCACCGTGGAGCCCTCCGGGGGCGAGGGCGAGGTCGTGGTGCCGCTGTCCGGCCGGGACCGGAGGATCGCCGTGGACGGCGTGGTGCTCTGGGACGGCGCTCGCGCGACGGACGCGGCCGGTTCGGAGAGCACCGGTACGGGGGTGCCCCGCCTCTCCGGTGACGGTGTCGTGTTCCCCGGGGTCCGAGGACCGCACACCTTCGCTTGGTCCCTAGAGGCCCACTAGCAGGTAGGCGAGCGGGCCGGCGATGAGGATGCTCAGAATGACCCGCTGGAACCAGATCACCACGAGCTGACCCACCGTCAGCGGGATCTTGGTGGCCAGGACACAGGGGACCAGGGCGGAGAAGAAGACGATCGCGGAGACGGACACGACGCCCACCACGAGCCGGAGCACCAGGTCCTCGTGCCCGGCGGCCACCGTGGCGGGCAGGAACACCTCCGCGATACCGACCGAGACGGCCCTGGCCGCCAGCTCCGGGTCGGAGAGCCGTACCAGCCAGGTGAAGGGCAGGAACACGTAGGCCAGAAGGTCGAAGACAGGGGTGAAGCGCTCCAGGATCAGACCCAGGGTGCCGACGGACATGATCGAGGGCAGGATCGCCATGGACATCCGCAGCCCGTCGCTGAAGTTCGTCCAGATGTTGCGCGGCAGGGAGGGCGCCGCTCCCAGCGTCTCCTTGGCCTTGCCCCAGGCGTGGCGGATCCGGTGTCCGGTGACCTCTTCTTCGGGTTGCGGCGCCGCGCCGGGGAACGGGGCGTCCGGGACGCGGCTCAGCGGCGGGATGCGCACGGCGACCGCGGTCACCGCGTAGGTCACGAAGAAGGTCAGGAAGAAGTAGGTCAGCCAGATCCCCATCAGGTCCAGCGTGTTCGCGATGACGACCATGAACGTCACCGAGACCGTGGAGAAGCCGACCGCGATGATGGCGGCCTCCCTGCCCGTGTACGTCCCGGACCGGTAGACGCGGTCGGTGATGAGCAGCCCCAGGGAGTAGCTGCCGACGAACGAGGCCGCGGCGTCGACCGCCGACCGGCCCGGTGTGCGCCACACGGGCCGCATGACGGGCTGCAGGAGCACACCGACGAAATCCATCAGGCCGTATCCCACCAGGAGCGCAAGGAAGATCGCACCGACGGGGACCAGCAGGCCGACGTTGACGGCGACGCTGTCGAACAGGAAGGGGGCCAGGTCCTCGTCCAGGAACCAGGCAGGGCCGACCTCCAGGACCACCATGGACGCGGCGACCAGCCCCACGATGTTGAGCAGGGCGAACACGAACTGCACCCGGGTGCTCCGCCAACGGCCGGTGGTGAAGGGCAGTACGGTCCCAGCGGCGATGATGAGCCAGATGACGTAGGGAAGGGCCGGCCCGAGCCCGGACTGGATGAGGGTGACCAGGTGGTCCAGCGGAATGGCGCTCTCCCCGGCGAAGGTCACCGGGACGAAGAACATGAAGATCCCGATGCCGCTGTAGACAACGAGGCGCCAAGGCGCGACGGCTCTGACGGCTGTGGCGTTCTCGCTCACGTGGGCTGCTCCTGCCTCCTGGGGTGGATTTCCCCGGAAGTGAAGCAGAATGTGGCCCGTCCCACCCTCGGTCGTGGTCAGGAAGAGTCTGATATTTCAGGCATTCAGCCGGATTCAGCTTCGGTCCGTGTCACTGTCAGTGCGATTGGTGTCCGAGGCCTCGGGTGCGGTCTTCCGCTGGAACGGCGCGACGACGGCGGCCATGACGAAGGTGAGCACGCCGAGCAGCATGATCGCCCCCAGGACCCGGGCGACGATCAGCATCGTCGGATCCGCCACGGTGTAGTCACCGGGGACGCCGAACAGCGCGGCCAGGTAAGCGCCCTGGGCCTCGGTCTGGCGCCCCGCCGAAGGCGTGTCGACGGCCAAGGCGCCGGCCGTCCCGAAGGCCGTGAGAACGGCGATCGCCGACGCGGCCGCGATATAGCCGAAACCGCTCCGGTTTCCCCGGTAGAGCTGGACCGCGCCGCGGGCCAGCAGTTCGACCGGTGCCCAAACGAAGATCAGCGCGATGTAGGCGAGGGGGATCGTCGCGCCCCCCAGCATCAGCATGACGAGCAGGGTCCGTCCTGACTCGAGCCCCTCGAGGTCGGCCGTGGAGCTGAGCACCGCGGGCGCGGAGAACAGCGCTCCCACCACGGGAAGCGCGTAGATCGCCCGCGGCTCGTGCCACGCGGCCCCGTCGGACTTCTTGTGGAGCATGGAGAGCCGGGCATACACCATGTGGGCCACCAGCTGGGCCCCGGCCACCCCCACGACGAGGACCACGCCGGCCGGTACCGGGTCCAGCGCGAACGGCACCGCGCAGCACACGGCGATGACGACCGCGGCGGCGACCACGGCCCCGATCTCGACTTCCCGCCGGTCGGTATGGGATCTGATGGTGTCGATCAACGCTGCCTCCGGAGGTTCCGCCATGGTGCACCAGCTAGTCACCAGAGTGGTACGACGCCACCGGGGCCGGCACGGTTCCATCGGGGCCGGTCCGACCTGCGGGTACAACGCTGAGGCACCCGCGGCGCAGCTGCGCCGCGGGTGCCGGGGGAGGAGGCGGCCCGAGGGAGTCGGGGAGGCCGGACCGCCTCCGGGGAGGGCTACCTCTTCGGGTAGCGGGGGTCGGGGACGGGGACCTCGGACCAGTCGATGTCGGAGCCCAGGTAGAAGTCCGGGTAGGTCGGCTGGTTGTACGTGGTCTGCTGCCAGGCCACGCCCACCCGGTACTGCGGGTCGTGCATCAGCGTGTAGAGCTTGCGGTCGGTGACCTCGGTGGAGGTGTAGATGCGGATCGCGGAGCTGTCCTCGGTACGCAACAGCAGTTCCTCGCGCCAGTCGCCGAACACGTCGGCGACCAGCCCGGGATTGCCCTTGGTCCAGTTGTTGGTGAGGGTGCCCTCGGCGGTGAGCAGCGTTCCCCGCTGCCAGTCGTCGACGGTGGGCGTCTCCAACTCCTCGGTGGCGGTGCCGTTGACCATCTGGGTGGTCATGTCGGCGGCCCAGCGGATGTTCATGTTGGTCCCCGGGGTGTCGGTCCCGAGGTACTCGCCGCTGGCGGTCCACAGGCCGGCGTCGACGTCCGCGTCGTCCGGCGGCATGGAGGACCACACCTGGTAGCCCGGCCGGTCGGGGTCGATGTCGCCGACCATGGCGCGTCCGGTGTCCACCCCGGTGTACTCACCGAAGAGGACCTCGCCCGTGGCCGCGTCGCGCATAGCGAATCCGTAGGGCGCTTCGGTGGCGCCCTCGTGCACGGTCCAGATCTGCTGGCCCTCGCGCTCTGGATCGAAGTGGCCCACGTGCATCGCGTCGCCGTGTCCGAGCTTGGCGTACTCCCCGGCGACATCGCTCTCCGGGGGACCGTACTCGTAGGAGGAATACAGCAGTGAACCGTCGTGGTCGATCGTCGCGGAGCCGTAGATGATCTCTTGACGGCCGTCACCGTCGACATCGGCAACGCTCAGCGAGTGGAAACCCTGAGTGGTGAGGGTGCCGTACTCGGGGTCTGTGCCCTCCACCCCGTGCGGGGAGTCGTTGAAGGGGTTGTCCATGGGGGCGTGTCCGCTGTCGACGGACCAGTCCTCGACGATCTGCTCGCCGTCCCAGGTGTAGGCGACCAAAGCGGTGCGGGTGTAGTAGCCGCGGGCGAAGACCGCCGACGGGTTCGCGCCGTCCAGGTAGGCCACCCCGGCCAGGAAGCGGTCCACACGGTTGCCCGGCTCGATGCGCTCCATGGCGTAGTCGCCCCACACGAGCCCGTCGTCGCCGCGCTCCGGCTCGTAGCGGATGGTCTCCAGCTCGCCGCCGGTGGCCCCGTCGAACACGGTCAGGTACTCCGGGCCGTCGACGATGAAGCCCTCGAACTCGCGCAGCTCGTTGTTCTCGCTGCGGTCGGGGGCGTAGTCGTCCATGAAGTGGTCGGCGAGCGCCTCGGCGTCCTCGCGGGAGAGCGGGTAGTCGTACTCCGGGTCGTTGCCGAAGGCCTCCTCCAGGGTGGCGGGCCAGTTCCCGGCCGTGACCTCGGGGTGTTCGTGCCAGTCGAGGAACATGCCGACCACGTGCTCGTAGTAGTCGTCGGTGCTCATCCGGTAGTCGTCGTCATGGGAGTAGCCGGCCTCGACGTCCTCCTCCGGCATGGTGACGTACTCCTCGGCCACCACCTCGCCGTCTTCGCCGTAGGTGGTGATGTTCGTGCCGGGCGCGGTCTTGAACATCAGCTCGGCCCGGCCGCCGCCGTCGAAGTCGTAGACGAGGAACTGCGTGTAGTGGGCGCCCGCGCGGATGTTGTGGCCCAGGTCGATCCGGTGCAGCAGGGTGCCGTCGAGGGTGTACGTGTCGATGATGGCGTTGCCGGTGTAGCCGACCTCGGACACGTCCTTGGAGTTGTCCGGGTCCCACTTGACGACGAACTCGTACTCGCCGTCCCCGTTGACGTCGCCGACGCTGATGTCGTTGGCCGTGTACTCGTACTCCCCGCCGGCGGGCGTGACACCGCCCTCCGGTTTCTGGAGGGGAAGGTCGTAGTAGCCGTCCTCCCAGGGGGAGGCCGGGTCGCTCGGCTCCTCGGCCGCGTCGCCGCCGACCGGGGTGACCGTGTACTCGGACTTCTCGGTGCCTTCAGCGTCGAGGTAGTTGGTGCTGTCGCTGACCTTCCCGATCGGCTCGCCGTCCCGGTGAACCTGGAAGTCGGGGCCGTCCATGCCCGATTCGGTGTGGCCGGTCACCTCGTGGCCGAGCAGGCGCCAGCTGAGGAACACGCCCTCGTCTGTGCTGACGGCGACCAGCCCGCGGTCGAGCTCCTCGAGCTGGACACCCGTGCCTGAAGTGCCGTCCGTAGGGGAAGCGCTGGTGCCGGAAGCGGCCGTGGTCGTTGCGGCAAGCGCAAAAACGATCGCTCCGGCCCCGGCCAAGTAAGCCATCTTGCGTGGAGGGCCAGCATGAGCTGCTGTGGTGCGACTGGTTGGCAAGGAACCTCCTGAACCTGGACCGTCCCGCCTGAAGCACCTGCCCAGGAGCGGCTGGCAGTCCGGTGCGGGCACTGCCTCGGGGGATGGGCAGTGGTGTGGATCACCCTAATGGGAAAGCGTTTTCCGTCAAGTTAAAACGTTCACATTCCTCATTGGAACCGACCCGGTCGTCGCTCGGAGAGCTCAGTCGGCTGCGTCGCCCGGTCCGCCGATCCACCGGTTATGGATCCTCTCGCTCACCCAGAAGACCAAGGGAAGGCTCAGCAGCACTGTCAGAATCCGCACCACGTGCACACCGATCACCAGGGCGCCGTCGAGGTCGAGTGCTATGGCCGCAGCCACCATTTCCCCCACGCCACCCGGCACCAGCGACAGGAGCGATTCGGCCGGATCCATGAGCCCCCAGGCGGCGAACAGCCACCCGAAAAACAGCCCGGCTCCCAAGACGACGATCACAGCGAGAGTCCCGGGGGCGAAAACCCGCTTGAACTGCCGGAAGACATCAGGGCCGATAGTGGCACCAATGGCTGTGCCGATCAGCAGCTGTCCAGTCAGCGCGAAGACCGTGGGTACGTCTGCGGCCAAACCGAAGCCGAGGTTCACCGCAGCTGCGCCCACCAAACCCCCTGTGAGGGGCCAGAGTGGTACACGGACCCGCCGAAAGACGAGGGCGGTAACCAGTGAGCCCGCCGTGACGGCGAACAGCGGTAGGAGCGTCATGTACTCAACACCACCAACAGGATGGGCAGGAGTACGAGCACCAGGGTGAACAGCCGGACCGCGTGCACGGTCATCACCACGCCCATCTGCGCCCCCTTGTCGATGGCCAGTGAAGTGACCTCCGCGAGGCCGCCCGGGGTAACGGCGAGCACTGCGGTAGCCGGGTCGACGTTGTAACGAGCCATCAGTAAGGAGATGAGTAGAAGGTTGACCACAACGAGTCCGAGGTAGGCCACGATTACCGGAACGGCGACCGAGGCTGTGCTCACCAGGGAATCGACAGTCAGCAGAACGCCGCTGACCAGGCCGACCAGTATCAGTCCGATATACCGCAGAGTTCGTGGAAAGGCAGCGGGCCGCAGGCGCGGGAACCACGGCTGGTTGACCAGGGCGGCCCCGATGGCGCTGCCCAGCAACATGCCTGCGGGGATCCCCATCAGCTCGAAGAGCGACCCCACCACCGCTGCCCCAGCCAGCAGTCTCAGCACTCCCGGGACCCGGCCCCATCGTGGCTTGTGCACTTGTGCCGTCACTTGACCGCCTCCGGGGTTCCCTGAACTGAGAGGAACCCATGCTTGATGGGCGCCCGATCCAGTGGCATACTTTTCATGATCTTGGTATACCAAAGGAGCCTGATTGTCCACCATCACGACCGACGTCCTTGTGGTAGGCGCTGGCAATGCCGCCATGTGTGCTGCTCACGCCGCCCGCGAGCAGGGCAGGCGAGTTCTGGTCCTGGAAGCTGCGCCTCGGAGGCAGGCTGGTGGCAACAGCTACTTCACCGCCGGTGCGACCCGCATGACCCATGAGGGCCTGGAGAGCCTGCAAGACCTCATCGAGGCGGACGGGCGCCACAGCTGTACAGAAGTACCGCCCTACTCCAAGGAGGAGTACGCCGCGGACCTGAAGGCGGTGACCAACGGGCGAAACGACCCGGAGATGACGGCGACCCTGACGTCCAACATCGCGGGGGACATGCGGTGGCTGAAGGCCAAAGGCCTGAAGTACCGGCTGATGTATGAGCGCCAGGCCTATGAGCGCCCCGACGGGAGCTACCTGTTCTGGGGCGGGCTACACGTCGGAAACGTCGACGGCGGGGCGGGTCTGGTTCGCGATCACTTCCGCGTGGCCGAAGAGACCGGTATCGAGATCCTTTTCAACGCCCGTGCGCTTCGCCTTGTCGAAACCGGCGGAGCGGTCACCGGCGTGGTCTTCGAACGCGACGGCGAAGAGCACACGGTTCAGGCCGGTGCCACCATTCTGGGGAGTGGTGGTTTCGAAGCCAGTCAACAGATGCGATCCGAACACATGGGGCCGCAGTGGCAGCACGCCATCACCCGTGGGACACCGTTCAACACCGGCACCATGCTCAACGAGGCACTGAAACTCGGTGCGGCCAAGGGCGGGGACTGGAGCTCCTGCCACGCCACACAGTGGGACGCGGGATTCGAGGACAACGAGTCCAACTACGAGGTCACCAATCGGCTGACCCGCCAGAGCTACCCGCTGGGCATTATCGTCAACCGCGACGGTCGGCGCTTCCTGGACGAGGGTGCCGACTTCCGCAACCTCACCTACGCCAAGTACGGCAAGGAAGTCCTCATGCAGCCCGGCGCCATCGCCTGGCAGATCTTCGATGCCCGCCTGCGCCCCATGCTGCGTCCGCAGGAGTACGAGGTACCCGGCGTCGGCGAGCACGTCGCCGACACTCTGGAGGGACTCGCCCGGGAAGCGGGTATAGACACGGCTGGCCTCCTGGGGACGGTCCAGGCCTTCAACGACTCGATCCGAACCTCGGTAGCGTTCGATCCCAACATCAGGGACGGCCGATCGGCCGATACCACCCCGCCGAAATCCCATTGGGCTAACCCCATCGCGGAGGGGCCCTTCTACGCGTACCCGGTCACCTGCGGCATCACGTTCACCTTCGGCGGGGTCAGGGGCGACTCGTATGCGCGGGTGCTGAACGAGGACGGATCGGTCATCCCCGGACTCTTTGCCTGCGGTGAGGCTCTGGGCGGCCTGTTCAGTGAGAACTATCCCGGGGGATCCGGGCTGGCAGCGGGTATCGTCTTCGGCCGGATCGCCGGACGGGCGGCGGCGTCGTGACATCCGGAACCCAAGTGGACAGCGTCTATCAGCAGCTGCGTGCACGAATCCTCGACGGATCCCTGGAACAGGGGCACGACCTCAACGAACGTGCGGTCGCCGACCTGGTCGGCACCTCCCGGACCCCTGTTCGTGAGGCTGTCGCACAACTGCTGGTCGACGGGCTGGCCGAACGGCAGGGCCGCAAGACCCGGGTCACTGTCTGGGACGACGAAAAGACCGGTCAGCTCTATGAGATGCGCAAGATCCTGGAATCGGAAGCCTGCCGACTCGCCGCAATGCGCAGAAGCGAGAACACGGTGGCCCAACTCCAGGCGGCGCTGGCTGAACAGGTCGAACTGGGCGACCCCTCTCCCATTCTTCGACGGGACCTGAACTACCGGTTCCACCACATCATCTGGAAGGCCAGCGGCAACCCGTTCCTCGTCGAGGCGAACACCAAATACGGAGTGCAGTCGATGTCGATCGCTCCCACTACCCTACGCACTGAGCAGCGCTGGAACACGTCCCTGGAAGAACACCAGCAACTGGTCGACCACATCAGCGCCCACAGTGCAGAAGAGGCAGCCATGCTCATGCGCCAGCACCTCGAATCAGCATTCCGGCAGAGGTAACACCCTTCTGCCCCTGGCTGGAACGCATTCCCCGTTCCTGCGCCGGCCTACCTCGACGCCTCACCGGTGGCCGCTGCCGGGCGGGATCCCGGCCGGTCCGCGGGTTGCCAGGGATCCCGCCAGCCACGTCTGCTGGTCGGCCGCGGGCGCAGCCGCCCTATGGTTCGCCGCGGGAGCACAGGGGCGGGCCGCGATGCGGGGTTCGGGCCCCAGGTATCGATCTCTTCGGGGCGACGGAAAGGCACATGATCCTTTCAAGGCACGCGGATTCAGCCTCGAACTGAGTGCACTACACAGCGTCATAGCGCCAAATCAAAATGTAGTTCCAGCGGTATCCCTTGAAGAATCGCGGCCCACTCGGGTCGCCGTGCCTCCGCAAATGGGCTGTGTAATCCGGCGTGTCGGGAAGTTGGGCTGTGCCGTTTGGTTCGGGAAAAGAAGCCTAGCCGCCGACGCTTCTCCGGGGGCATCTCACTCGATGTGCGACGGAGGTAAAATCTGTTCGGCTACTGGTCGGTAATGGTAATTGGGTGATAGTGTGTTATACCTCACGTCAGCTCGTACCCCGAGGTCGTGAGTCATGAGCCACCACTACCCCTGGTGGAGACTGCCTTCAATACCTTAAATTCTCGAAGGAGTGCCTTCATGCGTGCTCAGGCCTCGAATCCTGCCGTCGTTCCAACGGCGAGGAGGAACCGGCGTATCCTCGTGGTGACCGCGGCTATCGCGCCTCTGCTTTTGGCTAGCTGCGCAGACGACGGGGGAGAGTACCCCTCGGATTCCATCGAATACATCGTGCCCTACGAGCCGGGTGGCGGTGCAGATCCGGTCGGGCGCCATTTCTCCGATATGTTGGAGTCCGAGCTGGACGCCGATACAAATGTCATCAACGTGCCCGGCGGCGATGAGGCGGTGGGCATCACCCAATTGGCCAACTCAGAGGCCGACGGTTACACCATGGGTCTGGGTACCTCCGGAGGGTTCGTGGCCCAGCCCTTGGTCAGCGACGAGGCCCAATTTGAAACGCCGGAGGACTTCACCCCGCTGGCGAAGATGTCCGGGACGCCTTATGGGCTGTTCGTCTCGCCTGACTCCGAGTACGAGACGCTGGACGACCTCATCGAGGCTGCCGAGGAGAACCCGGGAGAAGTGCAGATCAGTACGCCCGCCGGTATGGGCAATCCCGCGTTCGTGATCTACTTCCTGGAGCAGCAGGCTGATATCGAAGTATCACTGATCACCACCGCCGGCGGCACAGGGGAGGCTGCCCTGGAAGTGATGAGCGGGCGCTTGGACGCGGTGGTCGGAAACGCTTCGGGCCAACTCGGCCTGGTCGAGGCCGGAGACTTGCAGGCGGTGGCCTACAGCGGTCCGGAGGACTACAGCGAGTTCCTTCCCGACGCGGTCCACTTCGACGAGGCCGGATACGACATCCCCTTCACCTCCGACTACATGACCATGGCCCCCGCCGGCCTGGAGGAGGACGTCGAGTCCTCCCTGCGTGGTGCCTCGGAGGCGATCGTGACCAGCGATGAGTGGGAAGAGTGGGCCCTCGAGCAGGGTGCTCTGCCCGATGTGGCCACCGGCGACGAACTGGACACCTACCTGGACGAGATCCAGGACAATATCGAGCGCGGTATCGAGCTCGGAGACAATCGAGAAAACTGATGACTGAAGTCACTGGTGAAGCATCAGAGAGCGCATCAGGGGGATGGCGGAACAACCCCAAGCGCACGGGGCGCATCCTCTTCGGAGCACTGTTTCTGGCCATCTTTATCGGATACTACATAGCCGGTATGGAGCTGGAAGACGGCACCTTGTCCCAGCCGGGTCCGGGCATGATTCCCGGATGGGTCGGTATCGCCGGTATGGTCATTTCCCTGATCGTGATCGCTGAAGCGTTTCTGGGTCGATCGGAATCCGGGACGGTCGGTTTTCCCCGCGGTCGTGATCTGAAGAACGTTCTGCTCTTCATTTCCATGGTGGTCGTCTACTACGCTGTGCTGATTCCGTTGCTGGGGCAGTATATCCCCTCAGTGGTCTTCGCCGTAGCCTTTATCCGCGTGGTCGGTCGGGCATCGTGGGTCAGATCCATCATCATCGGAGCGGCCATGGGATTGACCCTGACCTTCTTCTTCTCTGAGATCTTGGGAATCCAGTTGCCCAGCGGCTCGATCCTTCCGTAAGAGAGTCATGAACTATGGGAACCATTGAAGGATTTCTTTACGGGCTTGAACTGGCAGTCTCTCCAGAACTGCTGGTTGCCGCGTTTGTGGGCGCGCTTTCTGGAACACTGATCGGAATTCTTCCCGGCCTTGGTCCGGTGGCCGGTGCCGCACTGCTGCTGCCGCTGACATTCGCCTATGAGCCAGCAATCGGCATGATCATGATCGCTGGCATCTACATTGGAACTCAATTCGCGGGTTCGATGACATCGATCCTGCTAAATATGCCCGGTGACGCTCAGTCCGTGGCTGCCACTTTCGATGGCCACCCGATGATGAAGAATGGTCGCGGAGGCGCTGCCCTGACCATTATGACCGTTGGGTCATTCATCTCCGGGCTGATCGGACTGGGCATTGTGCTGCTGGTCATGCCACTGGTGACCGGGGTAGCCATGCAGTTCGGTCCCGCTGAGTTCTTCGCCCTGACCGCTGGAGGCCTGCTTGTCCTGGCCAGGATCTCCGGAGGATCTCTGGGATCCGGACTGCTGCCGATGATCATCGGCGTGGCGCTGGCGACGGTCGGCTTGGACGTCAACAGTTCGACGAACCGCTTCACGTTCGGCCACGTGGACCTGACCCTGGGAATCGCCCTGGCCAGCGTCGCGGTCGGTCTCTACGGACTCTCTGAGCTGATGTTCATGCTCACCGGGGATTCCAAGCGGCAGAAACCCAAGCGCCTCCGCTGGCGTGAACTGGTCCCGACCAAGGAAGAGTTCGGACGCTCGATCACCCCCTGGGGGCGCGGCTCCCTGATCGGCTTCGGATTCGGGCTGATACCCGGACCGGCGGCCGCGCTCTCCACCTTCGGCTCCTACAAGGTCGAACAGACGGTCTCCAAGAACCGGAAGAAATTGGGCACCGGGGCGGTCGAGGGCGTAGCCGGACCTGAAGCGGCCAACTCTTCAGCCACCATCGGCAGCATCGTCCCGGTGCTGATGCTCGGCATCCCCTTCTCCGCCACCCTGGCGCTGATGATCTCAGCAATGACGGTGCAGGGTGTGCAGCCGGGACCGCTGCTGGCGACTCAGCGCCCGGACCTGTTCTGGTCGGTCATCGCTTCGATCCTGATCGCCAATGTCATGCTGTTGCTGCTGAACCTGCCCCTGATCGGGCTGTGGATCAAGCTCATCATGACCCCGATACGCTACATGATTCCGTTTATCGTCATCATCGCCGCTATTGGTGCCTACAGCATCAACAGCAATTTCATCGACCTGCACATCGTGCTGGTCTCAGGTGTACTCGGATACTTCCTGCGCCTGCTCGACTTCTCCCCGGCATCACTGTTGGTGGGTCTGGTCCTCGGGCCGATGATCGAGCGGTACTTCGTCCAGGGAATGGTCACCTACCAGGGCGACCTCGGCGCGGTGATCGGCGCCTCCGGTATTTCGATCACCATCTGGGTGCTCGTGGTGGCGGTCCTCTCCGCGGGAGTCCTGAAGCCGGTCTGGACCGGGGTCAGGCGCAAGGTGGGCGAGCGTACCGCTTAGCCCGTGTATCTCAGGACGGTCGCGTCCGTGCCGGAACCCGGTTCGGTATGGACGCGACCGCCGGGTGCGGATACCCCTGTGGACGTCAGTCCTCCAGGGCCTCGTGGACGAGCGGGACGATCTCGTCCAGCGCGTGCGAGACGCCCGGTGCGGAACCGCTGGAGAAGGCGTCGGCCAGTTCCGGGTCGTCCAGGATGATCAGGCGGCCGTCCTCGGCCGAGGGGATGCCCTGCAGAACCGGGTCCTCGTGCAGGGTCTGCGCGGTCCCGCCGATCGGGAAGACGACGGTCAGGTCGGCGTCCAGGACCTCCACCAGCTCGGGGCTGAGATCGGTGTAGAAGGCCCCGTCGGCCATTTCGGTCACCTCCGGCTTGTACTCGAAGCCCAGGCCGGTGAGCACGTCCACGCGGGAGTCGCCCGGCACGTAGGCACCGTACTGGCCGTCGTAGTAGGCGCCGACGGCGATGGTGGTTTCGGCGAACTCGGGGTTGTCCTCGCGCAGCTCCGTGAAGCGGTCCTCCAACTCGGTGACCAGCTCCTCGCCGCGCTCGTCCTCCCCGAGGGCCTGTGCGACCTGGCGGGTCTGCTCCTGCCAGGTGGTCCCGTAGGTGACCTCGACTCCGGGCGGCGGACCGACGACCGGGGCCACCGGGGACAGTGTGTCTTGGCGCTCCTCCGTGTGGTCGGAGCGGGTGTCGAGGATGACGTCGGGCTCCAGGGAGGCGACCGCCTCCAGGTTGGGCTCCATGGTGCCGAGCTGCACCGGCTCGGAGTCGAACAGGTCCGCGGCCCAGGGGCCCACGCCGGTACCGCCGTAGTCCTGCCAGTCGGCCACGCCCAGCGGCTGCACGTCCAGCGCGAGGGCGGTCTCGGCGTCGGACCAGCCCATGGCGGCCACGTTCTCGGGGCGGTCCTCGATCTCCACGTCACCGTGGAGGGTCTCGACGGTGACCGGGAAACCCTCGGCCGTCTCGCCGGAGGACTCCGACGAGGTGTCGGAGCCGCCACCACCACAGGCTGCGAGCAGGACCGTGGACAGGGCACCGGCGGCGATCAGGCCGAAGCGGGCGGGCGGACCGGCGTTCATGAGACCTCACTGAAAAAGATGAGCTTAGCCTTGCCTAAGCAGTATTCGGCCACATTAGCGCCCTCAGGGGAAAGCGTGACCAGGGGGTCCTTGAACAACAGGACTCACAGGTCAGTCGACGCCCGAGACGCCCGCGCGCCAGTAGCCCACGAACGTGATGTCGCTCTTGGGGACGGACCGCTCGCGCACCAGTGCGCGCCGCAGCCCGGTTGGGAGGCCGTTCTCTCCCGCCACCCAGCAGTACGGGCGCCCCTCGGGAAGGGGTGTACTCCGCACCGTTTCCAATGCCAGCTGCCCGGGGGTGGCGTGCGGGTCCTGGCGCGGCAGCCAGTGCACGTCGACCCCGGGTGGCGCGTCCAGCTGTCGCACGTCGCGTTGGGAGGGGACCTCCAGGAAGACCTGGGCGCGCAGGTCCTCGGGGGCCTGCTCGACGATGGACATCAGGGCGGGCACGGCGCTCTCGTCTCCGACCAGCAGCTGCCAGTCAGTGTCGACCGGCGGCAGGTAGTAGATCCCTTCGGGGAACAGGCCCACCTCGTCGCCCTCCCCCGCGGACAGTGCCCAGGTCGAGGCCGGTCCTCCGTCGCCGTGCGCCACGAACTCGATGTCCAGCTCCAGGGCCTCGGCGTCGAAGCGGCGCATCGTGTAGTTGCGCACGTAGGGGCGCACCTCATCGGGCATCTCGCGGTATTCGGGGTACCAGCTGTCGTCCGCGGAGTCCGGCAGGATCAGCCGGTTCTGGCCTGGGCGCCGGAGGAAGACCCGAACACACTGGTCCAGGCCCAGGAACTCGAACCGGGCCAGGTCGGGGCCGCCGACGGTCACGGTGATGAAGTGGTCCGTGGTCTGCTCGGTGCGCACGACCCGGGCGCGGATCATCTGCCGGTGACGCGGGAACTGAATGCGCAACAGGGGCCCTTCGACGGTGTGCACAACCATGACGTGTGAGGTTAGGCTAACCAATATCACAAGTGCACGGAAATCGCCCCCTGAGCCGCAAACCAGTCATCCTCTGGTCGGAGGACGGTCCGCGAGTGGCTAGTCTTGCCCGGTCGGGGCGGACTCACGTGCCCGGTCGGGACGGTACTCAAGGGAGTAGGAGACGGATGACCACGCGTGCGGCCCCCGCCGAACCCCCACCCGGCACAGCCAGGGCCCTGCGTTCCCGCACCCTGCGCCGCCACCGCGGCCGGGTCGGTTTCGGGGTCGTCCTCCTCTCCCTCCACCAAGCGTGCGAGGCGCTCGTCCCCGTGGCCATCGGCCTCACCATCGACCTCGCCGTCTCCACGGGTGACTTCACCGCCCTGCTGTGGTGCGTGTCCGGGTTCGCCCTGCTGTTCACCGTCCTGGCCAGCGCCTACCGCTTCGGTGCCCGCCTCACCCTGGGCGCCGTCGAACGCGAGGCCCACCTGCTGCGCCTGGAGTCGGCCCGCCGCGTCCTGCACCCCCGGGGCGAACGCAGCGGCCTGCGCTCCGGCGAGGTCCTGGCCGTCGCCACATCCGACGCCGAACAGGCCGCCAGCTACGCCCGTGCCTGGGCCGTCGGCATCGCCCAGGTCACCGCCATCACCGTGACGACGGTCGTCCTGCTCTCCATCAACGTCCCCCTCGGCGTCGGGGTGCTCCTCGGCGTCCCGCTGATGCTGCTCCTGTTGCGCGTGCCCGCGGCGCGCATCACCCGCCGCACCGAGGCCAAGCAGGCCACCGCCGCCCGCGCCACCGCCATGGCCACCGACCAGGTCAGCGGTCTGCGCGTGCTCATGGGTATCGGTGCCCGACACAACGCCGCCCTGCGCTACCGGGACGTCAGCGACCGCGCCCTGACCGCCTCCGTCGGTGCCGCCGCCACCAACGGCCTCTACAAGGGACTGGTCAGCGCCGCCGGCGCCGTCTTCCTGGCCTGCGTGGCCGGAACCGCCGGGTGGATGGCCCTCCAAGGGCACATCACCATCGGCGAGCTCGTGATCGTGGTCGGCCTGGCCCAGTTCCTCTCTGAACCCGTCCAAGCGCTCGGCATGGTCGGCCAGATGTTCGCCGTCGCCCGCGCCTCCGCCCAGCGCCTGGTCCGCCTCCTCAACGCGCCCGACGCGGTCACGACCACCGGCGGCCGGATACTGCCCGGTGTCCTGCCCGACGTCCCGCACGCCGTGGAGCTCGAGGGCGTCACCCACCGCACGCTCGACGGTGTCGACCTGACGGTGGCCCAGGGGGAGTTCGTCGGTGTGCTGACCACTGACCCCCGCGATGCCGAGGCCCTGGTCGACGTCCTCGCCGGGCGATCAGAGGGGGCTGGCGGTACCGTCCGCGTGGGCGGGATCCCCGTGACCGAGCTCGACCTCACCTCGCTGCGGGGTGCCGTGCTGGTGGAGGAGCACGACAGCGTCCTGTTCGAGGGCACCCTCCACTCCAACCTGCACACCGATCCCACCCGCGTGGCCGACGAGTCCGCGCTCCGGGCCGCCCTGGCCGCGGCTGCCGCCGAGGAACTGGTCACCGGTCACCCCGACGGGCTCGACCGCCCCGTCACCGACCGTGCCGCCAACCTCTCCGGCGGCCAGCGCCAGAGGGTGGCCCTGGCCCGCGCCCTGGTCGCCGACCCGCCCGTGCTGGTTCTGCACGACCCCACCACCGCCGTCGACGCCGTCACCGAGGAGGCCATCGCCCAGGGCACGGCTGCCCTGCGCGCCGAGCGCTCCCCCCTTGGTGCCACACTCGTCATCGCTAACAGCCCCGCCCTGCTGGCCCGCGCCGACCGAGTGGTGGTCCTGCGCGAGGGCAGGGTGCACGCCTTGGGCACGCACACACGACTGGCCGAGGACGACCCCCACTACCGCGAGGCGGTGCTGCGTTGAGCACGGAAGCCCCTGTCCAGGACCGTCCTGAGGAGCCCGGTACGCCGCGGAGCGGCCCCGACCTCCTGCCCACGGCCACCGCCAAACGGACTTGGGCCGTCCTAGGTGACGGTGTCCGCTCCACGCCCTGGGCCACGGCCCTCGCCCTGGCCACCGTCCTCGCGGGCAGCGCCGCCGGCCTCGTGGCGCCCTGGGTCCTCGGGCAGATGGTCGACGATATCTCCGACGGATCGGGCCTGGACGCCATCCTTCGTTCGGCCGCGATCATCGCCGGGGCCGCGGTGGTGGGCGGTGTCCTGGTCGGGCTCGGTGCCTGGCAGGTCAGCCGGGTCGGTGAGACCATCCTGGCCCGGCTGCGTGAACGCGTGATGGAACGCGTCCTGCACATGCACGCCGCGCGGCTGGAGAAAGTGCGGATCGGTGACCTGCTCTCGCGGGTCGGCGACGACGTCGCCGTGGTCGGCAACGCCATCGCCCGCAACGGCCCGGAGGTGGTGACCGCCCTGGCCGTCGTCGTGCTCACCACCGCGGGCATGTCCGCCCTGGACTGGCGCCTGGGCCTGGCCGGACTGGCCGCCCTGCCCTTCTACGTCTGGGCGGTGCGCTGGTACATGCCCAAGTCGGGCCCCTACTACGCGCGCGAGCGCGTCGCCATGGGCGAGCGCTCCCACGCCCTGATGGGTGCCCTGCGCGGCCGCGACACCGTACGCGCCTACCGGCTGGAGGAGGAGCACGAGCAGCGCATCGCCGACCGCTCCCGCACCGCGATGCAGCTCACCCTCGACGTGTTCCGCCTGTTCACCAGGCTCGGCGCGCGCATGAACGGCTCGGAGTTCGTGGGTCTGGGCGCCGTGCTGGTCGTGGGCTTCTTCCTGGTCCGCGACGACATCGCCACCGTCGGGATGGTCACTGCGGCCGCCCTGTACTTCCACCGGCTCTTCGGGCCGCTCGGCTTCCTGGTGATGAACTTCAACGACGTCCAGCAGGCCGGGGCGAGCCTGGCGCGCCTGGCCGGGGTCGTCGACCTGCCCGTCGCCGAGGCCCCGGACGCGGAGGAGGGGCCGGCCGGTTCCTCCCTGCGGGTGGAGGCGGTCAGCCACACCTACGGGCCGGGAACCCCCAAGGCCCTGGACCGGGTGTCCCTCAAAGTCGCCCCTGGGGAACGGGTGGCGCTCGTCGGTGCCAGCGGCGCGGGCAAGACCACCCTCGCAGCCGTCATCGCGGGTCTGCGCACCCCCACCGCCGGAACCGTGTTCCTCGGCGGGATCCCCCTCGACGAACTCGGCGAGCAGCGCGTGCGCGAGCACGTCTTCCTGGTCAGCCAGGAGACCCACGTGTTCGCCGGAACCCTCCTCGACGACCTGCGCCTGGCCCGCGCCGATGCCGCACGCGAGGAGACCGAGGCGGCCCTGGAGACCGTGGGCGCGCTCGACTGGGTGCGTGCCCTGCCCGAGGGGCTGGACACCGTCGTCGGCGAGGGCGGTCACGCACTCACCGCCGAACAGGCCCAGCACCTGGCCCTGGCCCGCCTGGCCCTGGCCGACCCCGACCTCGCCGTACTCGACGAGGCCACCGCGGAGGCAGGCAGCTCCGGTGCCCGCCGCCTGGAGGGAGCCGCGGCCGCCGCCACCAAGGGCCGCACCACCCTGGTGGTCGCGCACCGCCTCACCCAGGCCCAGGCCGCCGACCGGGTGGTCGTCATGGACCGGGGCGGGATCGTCGAGGAGGGAACCCACGAGGAGCTCGTCGCCCGGGAGGGAAGGTACGCCCGCCTCTGGCGCAGCTGGCAGAGGTAATCAGGGCGGGGCTGGCTCAGCGGGCTGACCGCAGGCGTCCGGCTCCGTCACCGCCGGGCTCGTACGGCCTCACAATCGGGACCTCAGGACATCGACCTCGCAGCCCGGCGCGCATGGGTCGAAGCCGTGCTCGACCAGCCATCGGATCGCCAGCAGGCTTCGCAACGACCACCACGCGCGGATCACGTCGAGGTCGACGTCGGTGCCGTAGCCGGCGACGACGTCCCTAAGGTGCTCTTCGTGTCCGAAGGTCAGGGTGGCGAGATCGAAGAGGGCATCGCCCTGGCACGCCTCGGACCAGTCGATCACGCCGGTGATGACTTCGCCGTCGACGAATACGTGGGTGAGTTGCAGGTCACCGTGTATGCATGCCGGTGTCCAGTGCCGGAGCGCAGCCTCGGAGAGCCACCGGTTGCGTGCGACAAGGGCGGGGGAAGGACGCCATTCATGACAGGCCAGTCGCATTCGCGGTCGAGGTTCGAGGTTGAGGCGTCGAGGCTCGGACCGGGCCATGGTGTCAGTGGCGCGTCGTGCAGCTTCCGTGCGGCGGCGCCCGCAGCGGCCCACGCCGCCGATGACGCGTCCGACGGCTCGCCGAGGCGGCCGAGTGCCGTCCCTGGGAGTGCGGCGAGCGCGAGCACCGGCGGTTTCTGCCACAGGAGCTCGGGAGCCGGGACCGGTGCCATGGCCATCGCCCCGACCTCCACGTCGGTGCGCCTCTGATCAGTGTCGATCTTCAGGTAAACGTCACCGACGCGCAGTGTCGCGCGCTCGCGATGGGCAACGACGACCTCGACCTCTTCCCCGGCGCCATTGTCGCGGAGTCGACCCACGACGTCACCGGGTTTATCGCGTGCGGCTACACGGTTGACCGCGCTCCAGGTGTCCCTCGGGGGTAGCCCGGCGGTGTCGCGTCGCACACCGGTCGGTATTCCTCCGTCATGGCGGCATCGTCTAGTATGCAACTAGTATCTATGTTGTATTTATGGTGGGAGGGCGCATGGGCGAGAGCGGTTTCGGTAGTCCGGGGGCCATGGTCGGTGCGGCACTGACACCCGAGTCCGCCGCGGGGCGGGCCTACACCTTGGTGCGGGACCGGATCCTCGACGGGGAGGTCGAGGACGGGAGCATGCTCAGCGAGGGGCAGGTCGCCGCGGAACTGGGCATGAGCAGGACCCCCGTGCGCGAGGCTTTCCTCCAGCTCCAAGCCGAGGGCTGGATGCGCCTCTACCCGAAGCGCGGGGCCATGGTGCGGCCGGTCCCGCCGCACGAGTTCCGTGAGGTGCTCGAAGCCCGCCAACTCATCGAGTCCGCCGCGGTGCGCACCGTGTGCTCGTCCTCTGGCGGCGCCGACCGGTTGGTCCTGCGCCTGCTCGAGGTGATCGACCAACAGCGGCGCGCCTGGGACGAGGACGACCTCGCCACCTTCACCAAGGCCGACGTCGAGTTCCACCGCGAAGTGGTCGCCGCGGGCGGAAACTCGGTCCTCCAAGGCTTCTACCAGCTGCTCCAGGACCGGCACCGGCGCATGACCACCCAATCGATCAGCGCCGACAGCGCGCGGGCCGAGCGGGTGATCGAACAGCACACCCGGCTCGCGGCCCTCATCGAGGAGGGAGACGCCGAGGGCTTCGCCCGCGCCACCTCCGAGCACCTGACCGACATCCACGGACCCGGCCTGTGACCTCCGCACCCCCGACCCCCTGAAGGCCCCGGACACCCGTCATCAGCTACCCGCCACCCAACACCCGCCGAGGAAGTCACCGCCATGGCCACCGCCACGACCACCAGACCGCAGCGCCCACCGAGACCCGGTGCGGCGTCCCGGACGCCGCGGCGCCGGGGCCTGCCCGCCTGGTGGGCTGCCTGCGGGCTGCTCTTCGCGGTCGCCTGGGGCGGTAACCAGTTCACCCCGCTCCTCGTCATGTACCGCCTGGACAGCGGTATGAGCACCCAGATCGTCAACATCCTGCTCGGCGCCTACGTCCTGGGTATCGTGCCCGCGCTACTGGTCGGCGGGCCGCTGTCCGACCGGTACGGGCGCCGACCCCTCATGATCCCCGCCCCGCTCCTCTGCGTGGCCGGAGGGGCCCTGCTCGCCCTCGGCTCGGACTCGGTCGCCCTGCTGTTCACCGGGCGCGTGTTCTCGGGGCTCGCGCTCGGCCTGGCGATGGCCGTGGGCGCCAGCTGGGTCAAGGAACTCTCCCAAGCGCCGTACGACCCCGGAGTGTGGGCGGGGGCCGGGGCCAGCCGCGCCTCCCTCTCCCTGACCCTCGGTTTCCTCCTCGGCGCCGTGGTCGCGGCCGCCACCGCCCAGTTCGCCCCGATGCCCGCCGTTCTGCCCTACGCCGTGAACATCGCGATCACCCTCCTCCTCGCGGCCGCCGCGCTCCGGGTTCCCGAGACACTGCGGAAGGCGGCCGGCCAGCGGCGGCTCAGGGACGACCTGAGGGTTCCCGCGGTCGGGCACCGCCGCTTCCTCCTGGTGGTCGTGCCCATGGCTCCGTGGGTGTTCGGCGCGGCGGCCAGCGCCTACGCCGTCCTGCCCAACCTGCTCGCCCACCGGGTGCCCGGCTACGAGGTCGGCTTCTCCGGTCTGATGTGCCTGGTGGCGCTGGCCTGCGGCGTCCTGAGCCAGCAGGTCGCCAAGCGCGTCGACAGCCCCCACTCCTCGCGGGCGGTCGTCGTCGCCCTGGGCGCCACCGCCGGGGGCATGGCCCTCGCCGTGTGGGCGGCCACCGTCCTCAGCGTCCCGGCCGCGCTGGTGGCCGCGGCGGTGCTCGGCGCCGCCTACGGGCTGCTGATGGTCTCCGGCCTCCAGGAGACCCAGCGCATCGCGGGCCCGGACGGCTTGGCCGGGCTCACCGCCGTCTACTACTCACTCACCTACCTGGGGTTCTTCATCCCGGCCGTGCTGGCGGCACTGGCCCCCTGGTTCGGCTACCCGGCCATGTTCGCGGTCGGCGCGGCGCTCGCACTCCTGTGCGTGCTCGTCGTCGCGGTGTGCTGGCGCCGCCACCTGCCCGCCGCCGAAAGCAGGTGACGACGAGGACATGGACTCAGCTCCCGTACTCGGCGCGGATACGGTCGGCGAAGCGGGCGAAGTCGGCCCCGTGCAGGAACGCGGACTTCATGGTGCCCGGGTCCGCGATCCCCTGACCGGCGATGTCGAAGGCGGTCCCGTGGTCCACCGAGGTCCGCAGGATCGGCAGCCCGACGGTGACCGAGATGGTGCCGTCGAAGTCGAAGGTCTTGGCCGCGATGTGGCCCTGGTCGTGGTACTGGGACAGGACCCCGTCGAAGCGGCCCTGGAGGAGCTGGTGGAAGACCGAGTCGGCGGGCACCGGGCCGCGCACGTCCGCGCCCCGCCCACGCACGGCCTGCACAGCCGGGGTGATGTGGGCGATCTCCTCGTCGCCGAAGGCGCCGTTCTCCCCGCCGTGCGGGTTGACGGCGGCGACGGCGAGGCTGGGTTCGTCCTCGCCGAACACCCGCAGCGCGGTCAGCGCCTCGTCGATGCACCGGACCTGCTGCTCCCGGCTGATCTGGTCGAGGGCCCGGCGCAGCGACACGTGCCGGGTGGCGAAGAAGATCTTCTTGCCGCGCACCACGAACATGGTGTTCTGGCTGGTGACACCGGTGAGCGCACCGAGCATCTCGGTGTGTCCGAGGTGTTCGCTGCCCGCCGCCCAGATGGCTTCCTTGTTGATCGGACCGGTGACGATCCCGGAGACCTCGCCGGCCATCGCGGCGCGGGTGGCGACCTCGATGGCCCGCACCGCCGCGGTGCCCGCCCGCTCGTGGACCTCGCCCCAGGGGAGTTCCGTGTCGCCGAGGACCCCGATGTCGAGGCAGTCGATCACACCCTCCCGCTCGGGCTGGAGGTCGTCCCACACGGCGACGGAGCGGATCTCGACCTCGAGCCCGCACAGGTGCGCGGCTCTGGCCAGCACGGACGGGTCCGCCACCACCACGCCGCGCGCGGGTGCCCCGGTGCCGGCCTCGGCGAGCGCGCGCACGGTGATCTCCGGTCCGATACCGACCGGATCGCCCACGGTCACGGCCAGGATCGGGCGTTCTGTCATGTCGGGGTTCCTCCCTGTCTGGGGCGGGGCGCCTCTGGGCGGCGCCCCGCCGGGTACGAGTCTGCTGTGCCCGCCGTGTCCGGGTAGGGCACGGCGGGACGGTCGCGGCCCAAGGCCGCGGGGACGGTGCGCGCCCTGGTCCGAACGGCCTCGCGCAACCAGGACAGGCACTCCAGAACGGTGCCGTCGGCGCCGACGAGACCGCCCTTGGTGACCACGGCGGTGCCGTCGAGCGGCCCTCCGGCCAGATGGCCGTGTACCGCCAGCGGAACCACCTCACCGCTCACCTCGAAGGCGTGCGCCCCGAGGGCGTCGAGGACGGCCGTGGTCACGTCGCCGCCGCTGGTGTACAGACCGCCGGGCCGGACGGGTGCGTTCAGCGCCGCTTCGGTGACCAGAGACGCCAACCGCCGGGGCAGCGTGCGCTTGGCCTCCAGAGGCAGGTCGACCACGTCGTGGGCGGCGGAGGCGGTGCGTACCACCACGGTCTCCGGGAAGGCCGCCAGCGCCAACTGCTCGGCGATCCGGTCCCGCAGCAGGTCCGCTTCGTCGGCTCCGCCTTCGGCGAGCGCACGGGCGTCCACGTCAACGAACCGCACGCCGCCCGCCCGGTCGACCGCGTCGAGCTGGCGCCGGGTCAGGGAGGTCGCGCTGCCCACCACCGCCAGCAGGGGACCGGCCCTGACCGTCTCACCCCCGGACAGGCCGAGGGCCTCGGCCAGCAGGGCACCACAGGGTCCGGGATCAGCGGTCACCCACACGGTCCCGTCGCGCCGCCGCACCTCCGCGGCGGCTCGCGCGAGGTCGCCCAGGTGCCGTTCCGTGAGCGCGTCGCACAACACCACGGGTTCGGTACCCGCAGCGAGCCGGTCAGCGAGGCCCGGCCCGGTCACCTCGCCGATACTCACCCGGCGCACCCCCAACCGGCTCTGCCGGGCGACGATGTCGGAGACGACACTGCTGTCGGCGGGGGTGAGCGGGTCCAGGGCGAGTTCGGTCCGCTCCAGCGGTACCCCGTCCAACAGCTGGAGGCCGTTCACGGTCACCCGGCCGGATTCCGGGAAGGCCGGGGCGAACAGGACCCGGACCCGGTTCCCGGCCGGCACGCGTTCGCGAACCGTGCGCCAGGCCGCCTCCAGCTCAGCGCCGATGTTCCCCCGCAGCGTGGTGTCGGTGCGCTTGACCACCAGCGGGACCGACGGAACCGAAGCCACGGCCCGTGCCACCAGTTCGGCTGCCTCCGCGGCCGGTAGGTGCCGGCTGTCCAGGTCCACGACCACCACGTCGTACTCCGCGGCCGCACGGGCCGCGTGTTCGGGGCCCACGGTGGCAACACGCAGGCCCGACCGGGCGAACCGTGCCCCGGTGGCGTTCGCACCGGTGAGGTCGTCGGCGACAACGAGGATCCGGGCCATGTCCACCCCTACCCCAGAACCAGAGCCGCGACGCCCAGCAGCGGGAGGGTGCACAGCCAGAGCGTCGTGGTCATCCCGCTCCACATCTTCATGGCGGGTACCCCGGACAGGCCGGTGAACCGCGTGACCACCCAGAAGTAGGAGTCGCTGACATAGGAGAAGATGAAGGAGCCCGAGCAGGCCGCCAGAACCGCCAGCGCCGGATCGATGCCGCCCGCGCCCGCCAGCGGAGCGCTGAGGGTGGCCGCGGTGATGATGGCGACGGTCCCCGAACCCTGGGCGAGGCGCACGAACGTGGCGATGAGGAACGGCACCAGCACCAGGGGGAGCGGCCACCCGGCGACCGCGTCCGCCAGGTCGTCCCCGACGCCGGACTCCTGCAGCACCGCGCCGAAGGCACCGCCCGCACCGGTGACGAACACGATCATGCCCGCGGAGGAGGCCGCCATGGTCAGCCAGCCGACGACCGTACTCCGAGGGGTGCCGGCCGGGGGCAGCAGGTAGACGGCGATGACCAGTCCGATCCCCAGCGCTACGGGCGGAGCGCCGACGAAGGCGAACACTTCGGCCGCGGTCGAACCGGGGATTGCCGCTTCGCTCACGGTCTGGCCGATGATGAGGACCAGCGGCAGCAGGAGCGGGACGAGCGCGCGCAGCGCGCTGACCGGCGGGTCCGCGGGCTCTTCGGTGATCAGGCGGCCGTCCGCGGTCCGCGGCACCTCCGCGTCGGCGGACCCGCCGCCACCCGCCTTGACCAGAGTGGGATCGAGCTGGCGCTCCAGTCGGCGCCCGACCACGCGGGAGTAGACCACCACGACCGGCATCAGGAACAGGGCGAAGATCGATCCCGCGATCACGACCGTGCCCATGTCGGCTCCGATCAGCCCTACCGCGGCCAGCGGTCCGGGTGTCGGAGGCACCAGGTGATGGGTGACCGCCAGTCCCCCCGCCAGGGCGAGGGAGAGCACGACCAGCGGCTTCCCGTAGCGCCGGGCCAGCGACTTGGCCAGCGGGTGCAGGATGACGAACCCGGAGTCGCAGAAGACGGGGACGGAGACGACGGCACCGGTGGAGGTCAGCGCGACGTCCTCGCGGCCCTTCCCGGCCATGCGGACGAACATCTTGGCCAGGGCGTCCGCGCCGCCGCTCTCCTCCAGGACCTTGCCGATCATCACACCCATCACGATGACGATGCCGATCCCCGCCAGGGTGCTGCCGAAGCCGTCGGTGATGTGGCCGATCAGCTCCACCGGCGGCATACCGGCGACGGTTCCGGTGACCAGGGCGCCGACCAGCAGGCCGACGAAGGCGTCGAGGCGGCTCCACAGGATGAGCGCGACGGCGGCGCCCACGCCCAAGAGCAGCGCCGCGAGCAGGAGCGGTTCCATACAGTTCCCCTTTCTGGGGGGTGGGCCCAGCCCTTCGGGGCTTAGACCCGTTCGGGGGGTGGGTCGTGTGGGACGAGGACGAGCGGGGTGCAGTGCGGGTCGGCCTCGAGAGCGCGGCGGTCGGCACCGCTGAGCCCGTCGTCGGTGATCAGGGTGTAGGGGCCGGGGAGCACGGCCCAGTGGGCCTCGGTGTCCGCGCCGATCTTGCTGGAGTCCGCCACGACCACGGTGTGCCGGGCCGCGCGGGCCTGGAGTTCCTTGACCGCGGCCAGTTCGGGGCTAGGGCAGTTGATCCCGCGCCCGGGGACCAGGCCGTCGGCGCCGAGGAAGGCGAGGTCGGCGTTGATCCGTTCCAGGACCCCGCGGGTGTACTCGCCGACCAGGGCGCCCCGGCGGTGCCGGACGCGGCCGCCGACCAGGATCAGTTCGATCCCCTCGGCGTCGAACAGTACCGACATGGGACCCGTCCCGGTGGTCAGCACGGTTGGGCCGGATCGGGCGGAGAGCCGCTCGGCCACAAGGGTGGTGGTGCTGCCCGCGTCGAGGATGACCGTGTGGTCGTCCTCGACCAGCGCGGCGGCGTGTTCGGCGATGCGCCGCTTCTCCTGGGTGTGCTGCCGCCCCTTCTGGACCCAGGACAGCTCGGCGGCCGGGGCCAGGACCGCGCCGCCGTGGGTGCGCACCACCCTTCCCGCCTGTTCGAGTTCGGTGAGGCCGCGCCGCACGGTCGACGGGCTGACCCCCAGCTCCTGCGCGAGGTCGTCCACGCGCTGGACCCCGTCGGTCACCGCATCCAGGAGCTTCTGGTGGCGCACCCGGCCTCCTTGCTGCTCATCTCGGTCATGTGGTTCCGGTCACAATGAATGAAATGAGCAGAAAACACAAGGGGTGTTCCTAAATCTGCTTGAAATGAGCATCCAGGGTATCGGGGCAGGCCCGGAGACGGAGCCCGGGAATGCCCCGCCCCGGCCGGCCATGACCCCTTGGCGGTGTCGGAGCGCGTGCGCGATCCCCTGTGGCACAAGGGTTCTCGCGGTGGCAAAGGGGCATAGGATCAGTGGCTCCGGACAGCTATGGGCAGTGAGGCGTACCCCGATGAACGGTCAGGAACCGGCGATCGACACGACCGTCCCGCACTCCGCGCGCGTGTGGAACTACTGGTTGGGCGGCAAGGACAACTACCCGGTGGACCGGGAGGCCGGCGACCAGTTCCTGCAGGTCTTCCCCGGAATCGCGCAGATGGCACGGGCCTCGCGGGCCTTCCAGGAGCGGGCGGTCCGGCACTTGGCGGGCGAGCTGGGCATCCGGCAGTTCCTGGACGTGGGCACCGGCCTGCCCACCGTGAACAACACCCACGAGGTGGCCCAGTCGGTGGCCCCCGACGCGAGCATCGTCTACGTGGACAACGACCCGCTCGTCCTGACCCACGCGCGCGCTCTGCTGACCAGCACCCCGGAAGGGCGCACGCGGTATATTCACGCGGACCTGTACGAGCCCGAGGTGATCCTCGAACAGGCCGCTGAGTCCCTGGACATGGACCAACCGGTCTCCCTGATGCTGCTGGGCATCCTGGGCCACGTACAGGAGTACGAGGAGGCCGTGTCGATCGTTCGGCGCCTGCTGGCGGGGCTCCCTCCGGGCAGCCACCTCACCGTCAGCGAGGGCAGCAACGTGCACAGCGAGGAAAACGTCGATGCCCAGGACGAGTACAACGAGAGCGGGGCGGTGCCCTACATCCCCCGCAGCCCCGAGCAGATCGGCGGATACCTGGAGGGCCTGGAACTGATCGAACCGGGCTTGGTCTCGGTCACCCGTTGGCGCCCCGCGGTGACCGGTGACGGCCCGCCGGCTGAGGTGGACCAGTACGGCGGTGTCGGCCGGAAGGCCTGACCCGGGCGGGTCAGCACTCGGGAGGGAAGTCGTCGGCGGCGGCCATGGTGCCGTCGCCGCCGGTGTCCTCGCTCAGGTACAGGCCGTCCTCATCCGACAGCATCTCGGTGTCGAACCGCAGCGCGGCGATGTCGTGCTCGGACTCGCGCTCGACACCGTCCGCCGAGGTCACGCCCAGGGTGTACTCGGTCTCCGGTGAATCCGGCACGATCCGGTAGGCCGGGGCCCCCTCACCGTCGCTGATCTCCCAGTCCTCGCCCGGCGAGGCCAGGTTCACCTCGACCTCGTGGCCGGGGAAGTCTCGGTTGGCGGTCAGCCGCCACTCGTGGTCCTCCGACGTCAGGTCGATCTGCTCGGGCGGGCTGTCGCCGCACCAGGAGATCATGATGACCGGGAAGTGGTGGCGTGCGGAGAAGTGCCCCGTGGCGACGGCGCCCACAGCACCCCCGTCGGGCATGCAGGACGTCAGGAGCAGACAGGCCGGAGGCAGGAGGACCAGCTGTCTGAACGTGGTTCTGTCGAGGACTGGCATGCCGTGATTGTGCCAACCGGTGTCCCGTGCCGTGGGCCGTCAGGTGCTGCTTCGGGGCCTGCTGGGCAGGAGGAGCACAGGTCAGATCGGCCCTTCGGAAAATCGCCGACCGCTGTCGCTTCGGCGTGTCCCAGCCCGGTCAGTCCGGGGCCCCGCGTCTCCGATTCGTGATCCGTACTGCCCTTGACCTCGTGATCGGTGTTGCAAAGGATGGCAATGTCGGTTTTGGTGATCTGGGACACAGGGCGCGGCGCGTCGCACTCGCTACGGTCCGCCGCCCGGGGAGGAATGCACATGCGTTCACGGCGGTGGTCGGTAGCGGCGGCAGGGCTGGGCATGGTGCTCCTCGCCACGGGATGCGGTGACGGCGGCGAGGAGGCCGGCGGACAGGTCGAGGTCTTCTCCTGGTGGACCGGCGGTGGTGAGGAAGCCGGTCTGAACGCCCTCATCGAGCAGTTCGAGGAGGAGAACGACGGGGTCGAGTTCGTCAACGCCGCGGTGGCCGGGGGGTCGGGCACCAACGCCCAGGCGGTGCTGGAGGGGAGGCTGCAGAGCCAGGACCCGCCGGACTCCTTCCAGGGGCACGCCGGCGCCTCGCTGCAGGACTACATCGAGGCCGGCTACCTCGCCCCGCTGGACGACTTCTTCGATGACCAGGGCCTGCACGAGGCCCTGCCCGATCAGCTGGTCGAGCAGATCTCCTACGAGGACAGCGTCTACTCGGTGCCGGTGAACATCCACCGGTCCAACGTGATGTGGTTCAACCCCTCCCTGCTGGATGAGGCCGGGGTCGACGGTACGCCGGAGACCCTGGACGAGCTGATCGAAGCGTTGGAGGCGGTGGACGCCGAGACGGACGCGATCCCGATGGCGGTGGGCGCGCAGTGGACCGTCGACCACCTGTTGGAGTCGGTCCTGCTCGGCTCACTGGGCACCGACACCTACAACGAGCTGTGGGAGCCGGGTGCGGCCTGGGACACCCCGGAGGTGGCGGAGGCGCTGGAGTCGTTCGACGAGGTCATGTCCTACACCCAGGAGGAGTCGGCCGCTGAGGACTGGCAGGAGGCCTCACGCCGGGTCTCCGAAGGCGAGGCGGCCTTCAACATCATGGGTGACTGGGCCGCCGGGTACTTCGACGAGCTGGGAGCGGTCCCAGGCGAGGACTACGAGTGGGCGGCCTCTCCCGGCACGGACGGCACCTACATGTGGTTGTCCGACAGCTTCACCCTGCCCGAGGGCGCTCCCAACGAGGAGCAGGCGCTGTCCTGGCTCGAGCTGGTCGGCAGCCAGGAGGGGCAGGACATCTTCAACCCCCTCAAGGGTTCCATCCCGGCGCGCGAGGACGCCGATCCGGCCAACTACGCCGACAGCCCCTACTTGGACGAGGCCCTGGCGGAGTGGCAGGCCGCCCCGGAGCTGGCGGGCTCGTTCTGGCACGGCGTGACCGTCGGTAACCGGTGGCAGAACGACATCGACACCGCGGTCGGCCTCTACCTGCAGGACGGCGAACTGGAGACGCTCAACGACGCCCTGCACGAAGCCGCGCAAGCCGAATGAGCGAACCGGACCACGCTGCCGGGGCCGCCGCGCGCGGCCCCGGCCAACCGGAGAAGCAACAGGACCGGCAACAGGCGGCACGCCGCCGGGGCCGACCCGCCCAGCGGGGCCCGGTCCGGCGCGCCCTGATCCGGTCCCGCACCTGGATGCCCGGCCTACTGCTGGTCTCCCCGTCGATCCTGCTCATCGGCGTGTTCGTCTACGGGATGATCGGCTGGAACACCAGGGTGGCGCTGAGCGACCAGCACGCCCCGGTCCAGGACGGGTCGTTCGTGGGGCTGACCAACTTCGTCTCCCTGTGGCAGGAGGCCCGGTGGCCCGCCGCGGTGGCCAACGCGGTCGTGTTCACCGTGGTCTTCGTCGGCGGGGCACTGTTCCTCGGCTGGCTCCTGGGGCTGCTCCTGGACAAGGGCATCCGCGGCGAGGCCGTGTTCCGGACCCTCTTCCTGGCACCGATGGCGGTCTCCTTCATCGCCACCGGTGTGGTGTGGCGGTGGCTGATGAACCCCGCCCCGGCCGAGCGCGCCACCGGCCTCAACGCCCTGTTCGTCCACTTCAACGTGGACTTCCTGGTCAACGACTGGTGGACCGCGCCCGATCTCGGGATGGCGGCGATGGCGCTGCCCGCGGTCTGGCAGCTGAGCGGGTACATCATGGCGCTGTTCCTGGCCGGGTTCCGCGGGGTACCCGAGGACCTGCGCGAAGCGGCCCGCGTGGACGGCTGTTCGGAGTGGGGCGTGTACTGGCGGGTGGTCATGCCGCAGCTGCGCCCGGTCATGCTGAGCGCGATCATCATCCTGGGCCACATGTCGTTGAAGGTGTTCGACCTGATCATCGCGATCGCGGGGCAGCAGATCGTCGCCGACGTGCCCGCCGTGTACATGTGGGCGATGGTCTTCGAGGTCCGTGACCCGGCCAAGGGCGCCACCATCGCGTCCTACCTGTTGATCGCGGTCGCGGTGTTCGTCATCCCCTACCTGGTGTGGACCGTGCGCAAGGAACGGAGCGAGGGCCGATGACCCAGAGCGCACCCGAGCGCGTGGTCGCACCAGGCGGCGGCATGGCGGGGACCACGAGGCGCGGACAGGCGGTCAAGTTCACCTTCCTGTTCGTACTGGCGGCCGTGTTCCTCCTGCCCATGTACGTGCTGGCGGTCACCGGCTTCAAACCCTTCGACGAGGCCACCGCGGCCCAGGCGTGGATGCTGCCGCAGAACTGGAGCCTGGAGGGGTGGTCGGCGGCCTGGTCGGCCCTGGCACCGGGGCTGCTGAACAGCGTGCTCATGGCGGTACCCAGCGCGGTCATCTCTGCCGTGCTCGGCTCGATGAACGGCTACGTGATGGCGCGCTGGCGGTTCCCCGGCGCGGACACGGTGTTCACGCTGTTCCTGTTCGGGATGTTCATCCCCTACCAGGCGGTGATGATCCCGCTCCAGCAGATGCTGATGGGTGCCAACCTGATGGGCGGGCTCTTCCCGCTCATCCTGGCGCACACCGTGTACGGCATCCCGATCTGCACGCTCATCTTCCGCAACTACTACGCGAGTATCCCGCAGACGCTCATCGAGGCGGCCCGGGTGGACGGTGCGGGGCTGCTGCGCACCTATGCCTGGGTGGTGCTGCCGGTGTCGGCTCCCGCGTTCGCGGTGACGCTGATCTGGCAGTTCACCTCCGCGTGGAACGACTTCCTGTTCGCGGTGTTCCTGACCGGCCCCAACAGCTGGCCGGTGACGGTGCAGCTGAACAACGTGGCGGGCTCCATGGTGGTGCCCTACAACCAGCAGATGGCGGCGGCGGTCCTGGCCTCGCTACCGACCCTGGTCATCTACCTGATCCTGGGCCGGTACTTCATGCGCGGCATGATGGCGGGCGCGCTGAAGGGCTGAGGTGCACGGGATGGAACGGCCGCGGGACACCCCGTGCCCACGGCCGTCCCGTCTCGGCGTTCAGTCCCGGGCGGCGGAGTAGGTGCTCAGGTGCGTGTGGGCCAGGGAGAAGAGCGGGGCCGGTACCCCGAGCTCCCGGCCCCGGGCGACCAGGTCGCCGACGATGTGGTCGCCCTCCACGGGGTTGCCGTGGGTGAGGTCCCAGTACATGGACGTGGAGGTGTCGCGTTCGGTGTCGGAGATGACCTTGTCCGCGAACCCCCGGATCCGGTCGCTGGGCGGGTAGCCGGCCGCGGTGGCCACCGCGATCGCCTCGGCGAACATCCCGGCGCTGAACTCGGATCCGCCCGGGGCGCGGTTCACGCGGCCGATGGGCGCGCGCATGAGGCAGGTGACGGCGCCCAAGCTGGCCAGGAACACCCACTTGTCCCACATCTCCTGGCGGATCTCCTTGGTGGGCCGGGCCTTGAAACCGGCTTCCTCCAGAGCGGCGTGGACGCGCTCCAAGCCGACCACGGGGGAGTCGGAGAGCGGACCGTAGATGAGCTCGCCCATCCGGCCGACCTCGACGATGCCGCCTGCCTCGTCCAGGCGGGTCATCACCATGCACACTCCGCCGTAGACGCGGTCGTCGCCGAAGCGTTCGGTGAGCACGTCCAGGTGCCGTATGCCGTTGAGGAAGGGCAGCACGACGGTGTCGGGGCCCACCGCCGGGGCGAGGTCGTCGACGGCGGCGTCGAGTCCGTAGGACTTCACCGAGAGGATGACCAGGTCGTAGTCGGGCGTGAGCTGGTCCTTGGTGACCGCGTGCACGGGGATGTTCTCGCTGGTGCCGTCCACGGAGTGGATGTTCAGACCGTGCTCGTTCAGTAGTTCGGCGCGTGCGGGGCGCACCAGGAAGTCGACGTCGCGCCCGGCTTGGACTAGTCGCCCGCCGAAGTAGCCGCCGACGGCACCCGCACCCACGACAAGGATCCTCATCTTCACTCCCGACACGACCGAGCCAGCCTGACCGGAGCAAACGTATGACTGTCGGACCTTTGGGCGCAAGGGCGAAAGGTGCCGATGAGTGGGGTTCCGGGAGGTTCTCGCGGAGCGCTTTCCCGCGGGTACGGGGCGTTGACACCCGGGGTCCGTCCCGCCTAGGTTGGCACCGTCATTGGTTTACGACGTAAACCACTCTTGGCGGGAGTCACGCGGTTCCGCCCCTTCCCGGAAGGACCCTCCGATGTTCACGGCCCTGGGCGAGTTCACCCACCGCAGGCCGCGCTCCGTGCTGCTGGCCACCCTGGCCTTCACCCTCTTCGCGATCCTGTGGGGGACCGGCCTCTTCCCGCAGATGGGAACGGCGGGATACGCCGACCCCGACATCGAATCCGAACGCGCGGACCGGCTGATCGCGGAAGAGTTCGGGGACTTCGGCGTCGACGCCGTCGTCGTCTACACCGACGAGAGCGGCTCGCTCAGCGTCGACGACCCCGCGTTCGGCGATGCCGTCACCACCGTCGTGGACCAGCTGCCCGCGGAGTACGTCGACGAGGCGACCAGCTACTGGACACCGGACCTCGCCGATACTGACCGCGCTGCCCTGGTGTCCGAGGACGGCCATTCCACCTACGTGGCGCTCAACGTCTCCGGCGAGGACGAGGCCGAACGCCTGGCCGCCTACGAGGAACTGCTGCCGGCGTTGGAAGCCGAGGGCCTGACCCACCACACCGGTGGTGAACTCAACAGCCTCCAGCAGCTCCAGACCCTGGCCGCCGAGGACCTGGCCTCGGCCCAGATGATCGCGCTGCCACTGCTCTTCGTACTGCTGGTGGTCATCTTCCGCGGCCTCGTCGCGGCGTTCGTTCCCCTCCTTCTGGGCATCCTGTCCATCCTGGGATCGCTGGTGCTGCTGCGCGTGCTGGTGCAGTTCACGGAGGTGTCCGTCTTCGCCCTGCAGATCTCGGTCATGCTGGGCCTGGGCCTGGCCATCGACTACGGCCTGTTCATCGTCAGCCGCTTCCGGGACGAGCTCGCCCGCCACGGCGATACCTTCCGGGCCCTGCCCGCCACCATCGCCACCGCCGGGCGCACCGTCACCTTCTCGGGGCTGACCGTGGTCGCCGCCCTCTCGGGGCTGCTGCTCTTCCCCCAGCCGGTGTCGGTCTCCTTCGGGCTGGGCGGGATGTCCGTCGTGCTGTTCACGATCGTGTCGGCGGTGATCGTGCTGCCCGCGGCCCTGGCCCTGCTCGGCCACCGCGTCAACGCGCTGCGGCTGCCCTGGCCGCGCGGCGGGCCCGGAGGTGCGGCCACCAGCGAGAGCGGGTTCTGGTCCCGCACCGCCCACCTGGTGATGCGCCGCCCCGGACTGTCCCTGGGCGTGACCGGTCTGGCCCTGGTGCTGCTGGCCTCACTGCTGCTCACGGTCAACCCGGGCCTGACCAACCACCGGTACCTGCCCGCCGACAACCCCGGACAGGTCAGCTCGGACATGCTCGCGGAGGAGTTCCCCGAGGGCGGACCGGCGGCCTCGGTCGTGAGCGTCGCGGTCGTCGGCGCCGTGTCCGACCCGCAACTCCGGGACTACGCGGACCGCCTCGACGGACTGGAGGGGTCCACTGGGGCCGACCTGGAGCAGACCGGCTCCGACATTGCCCACGTCACCGTCGGCTACGGCGGGGAACCCGACGACGGGGCCAACCTTGACCTGGTCCGTGACGTACGGGCCGAGCCCTGGCCGGACGGTGCCGACGACGTACTCGTCGGCGGAGCGGGCGGGCCCGCACTGACCTTGGACAACAGCGAATCCACGCTGGACGCGCTGCCCGGGGTGCTGCTGTACATCGTCGTGGTCACCTTGGCCCTGCTCTTCCTCGCCTTCCGCTCGGTCCTGCTCCCGGTCAAGGCGGTCGTCCTGGGCTTCCTGTCCTTGGCGGCCTCACTGGGCATCATGACCTGGGGTATCCAGGAGGGCGGGTTCGCGTCCGCGCTTGGCTTCACGCCCGTGGGCACAACGGACGTGTGGACCTACGCGATCATCCTGGTCATCGCCTTCGGCCTTATCACCGACTACGAGATGTTCATCGTCAGCCGGGCACGGGAGGAGTTCCAGGCGACCGGCGACAATACCCGCTCCGTCGCTGTCGGCCTGCAGCGCACCGGCGGCATCGTCACCTGCGCCGCACTGCTCATGGTGGTGGTGCTCGGCACCACCGGGATCACCTCCAGTTCCCTGGTCATCACCACCATCGGTATCGGGCTGGCCCTGACCGTGGCCCTTGACGCCACGATCGTGCGAGCCCTGGTGGTCCCCGCTTCCATGCGGCTCTTCGGCGACCTCAACTGGTGGGTGCCGACCTTCGCGCGCCAGCGCGGGCGGCACGGCGACCCGACCGGAACGCAGGGTGGTCCGGGGCGGGGCGAGAACTCAGACCGGGAGCGTAGCGGAGCTCTTCCCACACGTTGACCGCCCCGTGGCTCCGACACCCGGGTCGGCGGTCAGGTGGCCGTCGGCCGGGTGACTCGGGCCTCGGCAGTGGTGCCCAGAAGGTCCAGCTGGTCGTCGAGAAGATCGCCGGGGTCGGCCCGGCCCTTGCCTTCGCGCGCCAGGTGCCCACCGAGGGAGAGCATGACCGCGCCGTGGACGGTGGACAGCAGCAGTGCCGCGCACCGCTCCGGTTCGCCGGGGGCCACCTCACCGGAGTCCTGTCCGCGGCGCACGGCGTCCACCAGCGCTCCCCGGGCCGCCTCGGCCGCCTCGCCCATCTCCTCCTGCTGCATCGACCAGCGGCCGAAGATCAGGGAGAAGCGCACCGGGTGGGCCAGCGCCCAGTCCACGTACGAGTGCAGTGCCCGGCGCAGTGCCCGACCCGGGGTGGGCTCGCGGGAGGCGGCGTCGTCGATGAGGGCGTGCATCCGTTCCAGCTCCTGGGTGGCCACGGCGGCCAGGAGCGCCTCCTTGTCGGCGAAGTGCTTGTACGGGGCCATGTGGGAGACCCCGCTCATCCGGCCGACCTCGCGGAGGGTTACCGCTTCGGCGCCGCCGTTGTCGAGCAGGGTCGTGGCAGATGCCAGGAGCACCGCCCGCGTGTTGTTGGCCATGCCGCCATAGTAGGTCCGAGGTGCGGACCCTCCACCGAAACCGTGTTAGGGCCGACTCTTGCGGGGCGGGCACGGCGGCAACAGGATGGTGCCGAGCCCGTGGCCCGCTCGCCGGGCCGCACCGACCCGACGGGAAGAGCAGGTGCCATGACCGGTGTGACGAACTCCAGCCGTGTGGACGACATCCTCCGGCGGAGCGCGGCCAGAGCCCCCGCCGACCGCGCGCTCAGCTTCGAGGGCCGATCGTGGACCTACGCCGACCTGGACGCCGCCGTGACGCGGGCCGCCGACCGGCTACTGGGCATCGGCGCGGTCAAGGGCGACCGCGTCGCCGCCTACGGGAAGAACTCCGACGCCTACCTCATCGGCTTCCTGGCCTGCGCGCGGGCCGGGCTGGTGCACGTTCCCATCAACTTCGCACTCCAAGGTGAGGAGTTGGCCTACCTGTTGGAGCAGTCCGGCAGCACCGTGGTCATGGCCGACCCCGCACTGCGCTCGGCGGTGGACGCCCTGCGCGACGAGACGGGGGTGGAACAGGTCCTGGAGCTCAGGGACGGTCCCGGGTCGCTCCTGGCCGAAGCCGCCGACGGTCCGGTTCCCGAGCTGGACGTGGAGGTGTCCGACACCGACCTGGTGCAGCTCCTCTACACCTCCGGCACGACGTCGCGGCCCAAGGGCGCGATGATGACGCACCGGGCCCTGGTGCACGAGTACCTGTCCTGCGTGGTCGGGCTGGACCTGCGCGCCGACGACAACCCGCTGCACGCGATGCCGCTGTACCACAGCGCCCAGATGCACGTCTTCCTGCTGCCGTGGCTGGCGGTGGGCGCGAGCAACACGCTGGTGGAGGCGCCCGAGCCCGCCGACCTGTTGCGCCGGATCGAGGCGGACGGGCACGGGGCGTTCTTCGCGGCACCGACGCTGTGGGTGGCGATGGCCAACCACCCCGACTTCACCGAGCGGGACCTGTCGAGCCTGGCGAAGGCCTACTACGGCGCTTCGGTGATGCCGGGGCCGGTCCTGGACAAGCTCCGCTCCACCCTTCCCGAACTGGGGTTCTACAACTGCTTCGGGCAGAGCGAGATCGGCCCGCTGGCCACCGTGCTGCGGCCGGAGGAACACGGGAGCAGGCCCGCTTCGGCCGGGCGCTCCGCCCTGTTCGTCGAGCTGCGGGTGGTGGACGACAAGGGTGCGGACGTGCCGCCGGGGGAGCTCGGCGAGGTGGTCTACCGGTCCCCGCAGCTGTGCCTCGGCTACTGGGACAAGCCGGAGGAGACCGAGGAGGCTTTCCGGGGCGGCTGGTTCCACTCCGGTGACCTGGTGCGCGCCGACTCCGAGGGCTACATCGAGGTGGTCGACCGGATCAAGGACGTCATCAACACCGGCGGTGTGCAGGTGGCCTCCCGGGAGATCGAGGACGTGCTCTTCGCGCACTCCGGGGTGGCCGAGGCCGCGGTGATCGGTGTCGCCGACGACAAGTGGATCGAGGCGGTGACCGCGTTCGTGGTGCCCGCGCCGGACACGGACACCCAAGCGCTGCCGGAGCTGCTGGTGGAGCACGTCCGGGAGCGGCTGGCCCCGTTCAAGGTGCCCAAGACGGTGCGGGTGGTCTCCGAACTGCCGCGCAACGCCTCGGGCAAGATCCTCAAACGCGAACTGCGCGACAGCACCGCCTGAACCCCGGGCCCGCCTCTCCTGGCCACCGGAGGCTCGTTCGATCTGCGCCTCAGCCCTGGTCCGTTCCGCCCGAGGGCGTTGGAACATCGGCGCCGTAGCGGCGGGCCAGGGCGTGGAAGGCCAGTTTGGGCTCCCAGTGGCCGTCGTCGGGGGAGAGCCCCGACTCCAGGGCGGGCGGGCGCACGATCCCGAGGCTGGCCATGTCGCAGTCACGGACGGGGTCGGTGGAGTACCGGAGGTCGCCCTCGACGAACATGCACACGAAGGCGGCGTGCACGTCCTCGGTCTCGTAGACGTCGACGCACTCCTCGATGTGGTCGGCCTGGTCCTGTTCACTGCGGACCAGCCCTTCGCGGACCTTGCGGTCCTCCAGGTCGCGCCAGTCCAGGACGTCGGCGCCCCCGCCGCCCTTGGCCGGGGCGCCCACGTACGTGCAGGAGCCGAACTCGGTGATCGCGACCGGTTTTTGGTGCCGACGCAGGTGGCGCAGCCCTTGGCGGTAGATGCCGCGGGTGGTGGCGTCGAGGTAGTAGTCGACGCCGACGATGTCGAACGGGTCCCAGTCCACTGCCTCCCAGCTGCCGGAACCGTAGGTGAGGGGGCCGTGGAAGTGTTCGCGCGCGGTGGCGGCCACCCGGCGCAGGAAGCGGTTGAGCCGCAGGTTCATGTAGACCGGGAGCAGAACGAACACCCACAGGATCCGTGCCCGGCTGTGCATGTGGCGGCCCGGGACGATGCCGCTGTTGAGCACGGTGAATTCGCAGCCCACGTTGAGCACGACCCGGTCCGGCTCTCCGTCCGGGGCCGGGTACTCCTGGCGCAGGCGTTCGGCGAAGCGTGCGGTACGGCCCACGTGGTCGACGATCTCGGCGTGCGCGGCCTCCTGGGAGCGCGGCTGGATCCACACGTCCAGGCCCTGGTCGAGGGCGGTCCAGGCCGCCTCCTCCAGGCGGGCCGGGTCCTTGCCGAACATGGTCACGGCGGTGCAGTGCAGGTCCTCCCGGATGACGCGCATCTCCTCGCGGACCACGTCGGGGCGCCAGTGCTCGCGGGAGTTCTGGCCCTCCATGTAACTTGAGCCGACGTCGTAGAGGATGCCCCGAACCGGGATCCGGTGGCGCTCAAAGCGGTCCTGCGCGGCGGCGGGGAGTGCGGTGAGCTCGGGACGCATGGCGTGGAGGAACCTGATCGCGAAGTACGCGGCCAGGGCGGCGCCGAGACCGAGGCCGAGGTCCCAGGCGCCCGGGTTCTGGACGAAGGTGAGTTCGGCCTGGGTGAGCACGATGCCGCTGGTGGCCAGGGCCAGCCGGGCGCCGACGCCCGCCCAGACGCCGCCGCTGATCTGGCGGAGGAGCCCCAGGTAGAGGCCGATCAGCGCGGATCCCGCGAGCTGGTCGGTGGTGCCCAGGATCAGGGCGCCGGACAGGGCGAACAGTGCGGCCTGGGCGAGCAGCACCACTAGCTGAGACGCGTGGTGACCGAGGAAGTGCTGGACGTAGCCGCGGAAGACCAGTTCCTCGGGCAGGACCTGGGCGGCCAGCAGCAGCGGGGCCAGAAGCAGGGCGCTCAGGGTGGCCGTTCCCAGCGCGCCGGGATCCAGCGTGGCGGCGCCGGAGGCCAGGGCCGCGGCGACGATGAGGGCGGTCACGGCCCAGATGACCACGGCGGCGGTGAGGAGTCCGGGCCAGGCGCGGCGGAGCGGGCTCAGCCCGATGGTGGCCAGGGTGGCGCCGCCGGTGGAGCGGCAGAGCAGCCAGAGCAGGGGCACGATCACGATCAGGGCGACGGCGGAGCGCGTGGCCAGGCCCACCCAGCCGTCGTAGCCGCCGGGAAACAGCCCGACGAGGGCGGCCGTGGCCGCTCCCAACAGCGTGAATACGGCGACCAGTAAGCCGACCCGGGCCCGAAGGCGCCAGGGGTCGGACCGGGCGGTCTTGTCGGTGCGGGTCACGGGGGTTCCTCCAAAACTCCGTACACTGTTCGATTAATGTAGAACAGTGTACGGAGTTTTGTGAAGTGTCAACGGCGGAGGGGTCATGAGCAAGGCGCGCAAGGGCATCGAGGCCACCCTCGACCTGCTGTGGAGCGGTTTGGGCCAACCCAAGCGCGGACCCCGCCACAACCTGACCGTGCACCGCCTGGTGGACACCGCGATGGCCGTCGCGGCGGAGGAGGGGGTCGGGGCGCTGTCCATGCGCAAGGTCGCCGCCCGTCTCGGGGTGGGCGCGGCCAGCCTGTACACCTACGTTCCGGACAAGGCCGCGCTGCTGGCCCTCATGACCGACACCATGACCGGCCAGGCAACCCTTCCGCACACCCGGCCGGGCGACTGGCGCGAGAAGGTCGAGGCCTGGGCGCGCGAGGACATCCGGGTCCTTCGGGAACACCCCTGGGCCGCCGAGATCACCTCTGGCCAGTACGTCGGTCCGAACGCCTTCGCCTGGACCGACTCCGCGATCCGTGCCTTCGACGGCACGGGCCTGAGCGCCCACGAGGCCCTCACCGTGGTGGAGGCGGTCAACGGCCTCATCCGGGGACACCTCACCCGGGTGGTGGCCGCGGACCGGGCGGAGCGGTGGACCGATGCCGACGGGCGTTCGTGGTCCACCGTGCAGGAGGCCTACCTGGTCTCCCAGCGGATCGATGCGGACCGCTATCCCGCGGTCCAGCGCCTGGAAACGTCCGGACCCACGCCCATGGAGGCCTTCGAGCAGGGTCTGGCCTGGCTCCTGGACGGGGTCGAGCGCAGGATCGAGGAGATCCGGGCAGCCGAGTACGGCGGGGGCGCACACGCCGGCGGAGAGGCCGGGGGAGCGCACGCGTAGTTGCGCTGCTCTGCGCGGTGCCGGGAGAATGCGACCGTCCCTCCGCCGCCGTCCGCGAAAGGCCCTCCATGGCCGGCACCTCTCCGATCGACACGACCGTGGCCCATTCGGCACGCGTGTGGAACTACTGGCTCGGAGGCAAGGACAACTTCCAGGTGGACCGCGAGGTCGGCGACCACGTGCTCCGGGCCTGCCCGGAGATGGCCGAGGCCGCCCGGGCCGACCGGCGGTTCCTCGTCAGCGCCGTCACGTATCTGGCCCGAGAGCGCGGCGTGCGCCAGTTCCTCGACATCGGCACCGGGCTGCCCACCCACCACAACACCCACGAGGTCGCCCAAGCGGAGGATCCCGGCGTCGGTGTGGTCTACGTCGACAACGACCCCATGGTCCTGGCCCATGCCCGGGCCCTGCTCACCGGTGGCCGGGCCGGCACGGTCAACTACGTCGACGCCGACCTGCACGAGCCGGACAAGGTCCTGGCCGGTGCCGCTGAGCACCTGGACCTCAGCCAGCCCGTCGGCCTCACCATCCTGGGCACCATAAGCCACACCCCGGACTACGCCCTGGCCAGGGCCACGGTGCGCGCCTACGTCGAGGCGCTCCCGTCGGGGAGTTTTCTGGCCCTGTGCGACGGGACCGACACCAGCGAGCCGATGGTCGAGGCGGCCCGCCGCTGGAACGACCGCGCGGCCATGCCGTACCACCTGCGCACCCCCGACGAGATCGCCGGGTTCTTCGACGGCCTGGAGCTGCTGGAGCCGGGGGTGGTCTCGGCCCCGAAGTGGCGTCCGGGCCCGGACGAGGAGGGCGAGGCGGCAGAGGTCGCGCAGTACTGCGGGCTCGCCCGCAAACCGTGACCCGGCGGCAGCCTGCGGGCCGCGGAACCTTTACGGACATCCCCCGGACCGCGCTCAGACGGGACGGCCGAGTTACACGAACGGGTTGGACGGGGCGGCCGCGATGGACAGGCGGTTCAGGAGGCCTGCGCCGACTCCAGCGCCTCGTCCACGGTCGCGACCAGCGGCACGCGGCGGTCCAGCCCGACCAGGCTCAGCGTCCGGGCGATCCGGTTGGTGGCGGCGGCGATGATGAGTACCGTCCCCTGGTCCCTGGCCATCTTGTAGGTACGGATGAGCACGGCCAGACCGCTGGAGTCGATGAAGCTCAGGGCGTGCAGGTCCAGGACGACCCGGCCGCCCGGTGAGGTGATGAGCGCGTGGTTGACGGCCTCCTCGAAGAGGTCCGCGGTGGCCATGTCCACTTCGCCCGCGACACTCAGCACCAGCCCGTTCTTCTGGTGGTGGGAGTCGAAGGAGACGACATCGGCTTCCGTCCCGAGGGGAGCACTGGATGCCCGCTGGAACGGAACGGCCGATTGGCCGTGAAACTGGTGGCCCTGCTGGCCGGGTAGGTGGCGCATCGCGTTCCTCGCCTCGTCCCTCCGGTCTTTCGGAGGCGTTCCAAGGGACCCCTGATACCGGATGGGTCCGAACAGCACTTATATCGGCTTAACGCCACCGAGCCGAAAAATGGTTCCCCGATCGCCGAAACTACGAACGGTCACGGACACCCGACCCCGCGCAGACACGCCATCAACGGGACCTCGCTGGTCACAGGCACCCGGCCGGTACCGGATCCCACCAGAGCCCGACGGTCAGCGGTGGGTGCCCGACGTGGTGAAGCGGGCCCGGCGGACCGCGCGTGCCGGATACGGACCCAGCGCGCCCAAGGCGATCGCGCCGAGCACGCTGTCGGTCGCCGGGTGCCCCGAGCGCCACATCATCCCCGTGACCGCCTCCGGGTCCCGCCACAGCGGGGCGTCCGCGGGTAGGGGACTGCCCACCTCGATGCGCAGGGCGTAGGTGTCGAGCAGGACCACCACCAACTGTTCGAGACGGACCCGGCCCGGTACCTGACGTGCGTGGGCGACCCAGCCGCCCAGGACGGGGTGGTCGCGGTAGCCGTCGAGCACCGCACCCAGCTCGGGCTCCAGACCGCGGAAGAGCCGGAACACGTCCACGCGCTGGCGCCAGGCACCGAGCTCGACGCACACCTCCAGGAGTTCGCGGGCCGCGGTCCGCACGCCCCGTTCGGCCATCCACCGGCGGCCCAACCGGGCGGTGTCGACCGGGCGGCCCTCCCAGAGGTGGAAGAGCAGTTCCCGCGCGGACATGCCGGAGGTGGGCGGGTAACCCGGCAGCGTGATCCCCCACCGCCACCAGCGGTGGGCCATGGCGTGGTCGCCCAGGGCGGTGATGCGCACCCCCGCCCCCGGGGCGGCCTCGACCGCGCCCAGGCGGGCAAGGGTCTCCACCGTCGCCGCCGTCCGGTCCGCCTCGGCCGCGTCGGACCAGGGGGCGAGCGCCTCCGTCAGCTCGGGAACAGTCCACACACCGCCGGAGGTGAAGAGTTCACCGAGGACCCGCAGGCCCAGGGTGCCGTGCGGGGACACCATGGCGGGCAGGGCCTCGGCCCAGGAACGCACGATGCGCGCGTCGTCCTTCCAGATCTGAGCGGCGTGGCCGGGGCGGGCCTCGGTATAGGTGGCGCGCAGGAACCCGGCACGCAGCGCGGTCTCGAACAGCAGCGGGATCCGCTCTGCGGGCAGCCCCAGGTGTGCGGCGGCCTCCTCTCGGGCGCCCCCGGCGAGGGCCTCGTGCTCGGTGCCGTCGCACAGGGGGAGACCCTCGCCCACCCAGCTGGCGAGGCGCAGCGCCTGTTCCAGGAGTGGGCAGGACCGTGCGGCGGGAGCCGACTGCGCGGCCGGTGGCAGGTGGACGCGCGGCAGCTCCTCGGGCTCCCAGAGCTCGTCCCACCAAGGGCTGTCGACCCCTTCCGGGCCCAGCGCGCTCAGCTGCCGCCGGGGGAGGAGCGCCGCGGACTCCACGGCGGCCCGCAGCCTGCGCGGGCTCTCCGCCGGACCAAGCAGTCCCCGGGCCACGAGGTGGTCGCACCAGGTCAGCCAGGTCTGGCGGAAGTCATCGGGCACCGGCCCCGAGGCGGACAGGGTGAGCGTGACCCGGGTGACGTCGTCGACGTCCCAGTCACCGGGGTCGGAGCGCACGCTGCCGTGGACGGTGAGGAGTCTGGTGAGGAACCGGGGGTCGACCGGGCGGGGCGGGTTGGAGCTTCGGGCCCAGTCGAGGCAGGAACGGACGGCATCGGCGACGGAAACGGTCATGCGCACTCGCAGTTCTCCCGTGGGGCCCGCGCCTTCCGCCGAGTCGGTGATGGCGCGGCTGCACCACCATCATCGGAGATCGCGGGCGTTTGCGCTGAGGGCCTGTGGACAACCCGTGCTCGGACCACGGCAGCCGGGGAACCGGGCCCGCCCCGAGGACTCGGTGCGGGCCGGAAACCCGGTGCGGGCGGACCTCGGGGCTGTTTCAATACGTCCATGATGATTCGTACCGCGCTGCCCTCCGAGCGGCAGACCATCGGCGAGCTCCGGGTCCGGGCCTACAACGCCCAGGGGCTGCTGGACGCGAGCCCCGTGTACGCCGACACCCTGCGGGACTTGGGCTGGAGCGGCCGCGACGAGGTACTGGTGGCCGTGGAGGACCAGCGTGTGGTCGGCACGGTGGTGTTCGTGCCCTGGGGGCCGCACAGCGAGATCGCCCGGGGCCCGGACGAGGTGGAGGTGCGCGCCTTCGCCGTGGACCCCACGGTCCAGCGGCGGGGGATCGGGGCTGCTCTGGTGCGCGCCGTGGCCGAACGGGCCGAGGAAGAGGGAGCGTCCCGTCTGGTGCTGTGCACACAGACGGTGATGACCGGAGCGCAGCGCCTGTACGAGGCGCACGGGTTCGTCCGCCTGCCCGAACGCGACTGGAACCCGGTGCCCGGGGTCGACCTCCTGGCCTATGAGCGCGTGCTCAAGGCCTGACGTTCGATACTCACGAGTACGCGGGCCTGGACGCCACCGGGCTGGCCGCGGCGCTGCGCGCGGGACAGGTGAGCCCGGCCGAGGTCGAATCGGCCGCCAGGGAATGCCTGGCCTCAGCGGACGCCGACCTCAACGCACTCACCCGGCCCCCCTTCGAACCCGGCCTCGCCTATGACCCCGATGGCCCACTGTCCGGGGTGCCCTTCGTGGTCAAGGACAGCGGACCGGTGGCCCGGGGCATTCCCTTCACCCTGGGTAGTCGGTCCCTGCGCGGGGCGGTGGCCACCGCCGACCAGGAGGTGATGGCCCGCTTCCGGAAAGCCGGGTTGACGGCCCTCGGCCAGAGCACCGCGCCCGAGCTAGGGCTGAGTTTCGCCACCGAATCCCTGGCGCACGGGGTCACGCGCAATCCGTGGGATACCGGGCTCGGGGTCGGCGGGTCCAGCGGGGGGTTCGGCGGCACTGGTGGCTGCGGGCGCGGTGCCGTTCGCCCACGGCAACGACGGCGGGGGATCGATCCGGATACCGGCTTCGTCCTGCGGTGTGGTCGGGCTCAAACCGAGCCGGGGCCGCGTCCCCTGCGGTCCCCTGGTGGGAGAGGCCGCCTTCGGGCTCGTGAGCGAGTTCGGTCTAACCCGGACGGTGCGGGACGCCGCCCTCCTGCTCGACCTGGTGGGCGCCCCGCCGATCGGGGAGAAGCACGTGGCGCCCCCGGTCCGGGGCTCCTACGCCGATGCCGTACGCGGCGACCCCGGGCGGCTGCGGATCGCGGTGACCACCCGGTCATGGGCCCAGAGCCGTGTGGACCCGCAGGTCGCCGAGGCCGCACGCGACGTTGGCCGGGTACTGGAGTGGGTCGGGCACGCGGTGGCGGAGGACGCGCCGGTGTTCGAGTCCGAGGACGTGGTGGAGGCGTCGGTGCTCGCCGCGGTGAGCACAACAGCCGCGCTGTTCACCGGGCCCCGACCGCCCGATCCCGCACTGATGGAGGCCGTTCCGGCGCGCATCCTGACCGAGGCACGGGGATACGGCGCCATGGACGTGGTCGCCTGCCTCCAGGCCCAGCACCGGGTCACCCGCCCGGTGGGCCGCTTCTTCCAGGAACACGACCTGCTGGTCACCCCCACCCTGGCGGCTCTGCCAGCCCCGCACGGCACCCTGGACCACGGGGGCGACCACACGGTGCGCTCCTGGCTGCGGAGCATCTACGCCCACGGGCCGTTCACCGCCCCGTTCAACGTGTCGGGCCACCCGGCGATCAGCCTGCCCCTGGCCCAGAGCCGTGAAGGGCTGCCCATCGGCGTGCAGATCGTGGCACCCTACGGGCGCGAGGACCTGCTGCTCGCCGTCGCCGCCCAGCTGGAGCAGGCCGTCCCCTGGAGCGACCGTCGACCCCCGCTCGCGGTGGGCTGATGCCTCTGGGTACTCTCCCCAGGTTCTAACGGGCCAGTGCGGCGGTGCCCTTCAGCGGGCCCTCCGCGAGGTGGGCGAGGACGACGTCTGCCCAGGGGCGCTCGACCACCGCGCGGACGAAAGCCTCCGTGCCGCCGTTGGCCGGGACCAGGCCCGCGTCGATCAAGGCGCGGGCAGCGTTCCCCGGAGCCTGACCGGCCAGCCAGCGGTCCAGCAGGGCCTCCACATCCACGGGTCGGGCCTCTTCCAGCAGGCGCAGGAACGGCCGCGCGTCCAAGCCGGACACCGGCGGGGACTCCGGCACTTCGACCCCGGACTCGCGCAGGTGGCGGGCGACGCAGTGATCGCCCAGGCCGGTGATCCGGTACTGCTCGCCGCCGACCTCTTCCACCGCGTCGAGGTCGGCCAGGACCGTCAGCACCTGACGGACGTGCTGCTCCGGCTCTTCCCCGTCGGGGACCGCCCCCGGGCCGCAGGAGCGGATCAGCTCGAACGGTGTGTGTGCCCGGCCGGCCAGGAACAGTTCGGTGAGCAGCAGGAACGGCGCCGGGCTGGACAGGGAGGCCATGGTGGTCAGGGCGTCCGCCCAGGCGTCGGCGTTCGCGCCGGGCCGCTCCTCGACCGCGGCGTGAGCGGCCGGGCCCGGCAGCACGTGGAGGTAGGTCGTGCGGAGCAGGGCCGCGGATCGGGCGACGGTGAACAGGAAGCGCACCTCGTCCGGGGTGGTGCCCAGGTCCTCGGCCGCCTGCTTGGTGTCCTGTTCGCAGAGGTCGTCGCGGTCGGTGCCCTCCCGCAGGAGCCGGTCCGGGTCCACCCAGGCGGCAAGCCGGGCGGCGCGCTGCAGGGTGGTGCAGGCCCAGGCCCGGCTGTCCAGTTCGGCCAGGGGCGCGGGCACGAAGGGCAGCAGAGGTTCGGGTTCGTCGACCGAACCGTAACCCAGCCGGTCCAGGAGAGGCGCGGCCACCTCGGCCAGGGGCTCGGGTGCGGGGCCGGTGATGTCGCCCGGGGCCAGGTCCACTTCCTCGATGGCGGCGCGCAGACGGCGCGGGCTCTCGGAGGACACCAGCCGACCGGTGGCGACGAGGTGGTCGCACCAGGACAGCCAGGACTCTCGGAGGCTCCCCGGCAGCTCCGTCCGGCCGCGGAGGAGCGCGGCGACCTCCCGCACGTCGTCTACGGTCCAGTCGCCGGGCTCGGGGGCTCCGGAGTCGAGGTGGGTGCTGAGGAGGAGGGCGAGGTCGGCCACCTCCAGCTCGGGTGGGGGCTCTGCGTCCTCCGCCCAATCGAGGCAGGCGGAGATGGCCGGTGCGATGCGCTCAGTCATGGCAAATTACCGAACGTTAGATGGTGCAAACGGCATCAGACTAACCCCGCCGGGTGCTCACGCATGGGAAAACAGCGAAACCCGCCAGCTCAGGGCCACCCCAGCACCTTCAGTGGCGGGTGCTCACCCGGCCATGGCGAAGTCCGGGTCGGCGCTCACACCCAGCCCGTCGACGTGAGCCAGGATCCGGTCATAGGCGGCCTGGTAGACCTCGCGGTCCTCCGCGGGCAGGGCGTCGTCGGCCAGCGCCTCGGCGAGGTTGACCAGGCGGATTCCCGGGTCCAGTGAGATCCAGGTGGGGACGGCCACGAGTGCTCCGCTCTCCCACTCACCCGGCTCCACCTCGGTGAACGCCACCTGCGCCATGATCCCTTCGCGCCGCGAGTCGATCGGCGGGGTCGACTGCCCGGCGAGCTGGTTGCCGACACCGTAGACGACCCAGTGGTCCTCGATCCGTTCCATCGACTGCACCACGTGTGCGTGGTGCCCCAGGATCAGGTCGATGTCGTCGTGGGTGACGAGGTCGGACAGCTCGTGTTGGGTCTCGTCGGCGGTGTGCGCGTACTCGGTGCCCCAGTGCATGGACAGCACGACGATCTCGGCCCCGGCCTCCCGCGCCCGTGCGGCCTCGACGAGGATGGCCTCCTCGTCGATGAGGTTGCCCATCCACTCCTTGCCCTCGGGAGGGAGAAAGCCGTTGAAACCGTAGGTGTAGGACAGGTGGGCGATCGGAACCGGCTCCCCGCCCTCAGCCGGGTCCACCTCGTAGACCTGCGGTGTGGCGGCCTCCTCCTCGGTGCGGGCGCTTCCCGCGGCCCCGAGCCCTGCCTCCTCCAACCCCTCCAGGGTGCGCACGACACCGTCCTCGCCCGTGTCCAAAGTGTGGTTCGAAGCGGTTGAGCAGCCGTCGTATCCGGCCGCGGCGATTCCCTCCGCGACCTGGGGCGGGGCGCTGAAGACCGGGTATCCGGAGAAGGGCCCCTCCTCCGGGGCGAGCGGGACCTCCAGGTGGCACAGGGCCAGGTCCGCCCCGTCGAGGACCGGAGCGACCCCCTCGAACATCGGGGCGAAGTCGAACTCGCCGCCGCCGTCGTGTTCGGCCTGTTCCCAGATGGATTCGTGCACGAGGATGTCGCCCGCGCCCAGGACGCTCAGGGTTCGAGGTTCATGTTCGGTGGGGCTGGGGGAGGGACCCGAGTCCGCGGCGGTGTGTTCCGGCGCGGGGGCGGTGCAGGCGGTGGCCGCCAGGGTCAGCGCGGCGATCACGGCAAGGATGCGTTCCGGGAGCGGTCGGTGCTGGAAGGGGGATTCGGCCATACGGTCAGGGTAGGAATGCGACCGTTTTTCCCTGAGGTCTTTGGGGGTGCGGTGAAGCGGGGTGGAAAAGCCCGGGAAAGGTGACGAAATCGTGAGCCCTCGGAGCTCTGGTCGGCCGGCAACTACCTCAAGAGCGTAATGGCCAACCATTGTTTCACTGGCCGAAAGCGGCCATTCTCTGGTTGAGCGTGACGTTTGGGGTCCGTGGGGCGGGAAGGGTCGCCAGGGGCGGACTCTGCCGACCGCCGCGGAGGTGTGCGGGTTCCCGGGTCAGGTCGCCGCTACGTTCGCGACCTAGTCGCGGGTGAGGTTTGTGAATACGCCAGGAGAGTAGATACGTGGGTAAATGCGATAATTGACAGAATTGCGCTCGCCCCTCGTCCCAGGAGGCCACCGACGTGGCAAGGAGCACCGAAGCGGAAAGACCCCGTGAATGGCCCGGAGGCATGGACGTCGACGGGCTGCTCGGACGCGGCTGGCGGCCCACTCCCTTTCGGGAGTTCATCCTCAAGATCCACAGCCGCTGCAACCTGGCCTGCGACTACTGCTACATGTACGAGATGGCCGACCAGAGCTGGCGCGCGCAGCCGCGGCGGATGTCCCGGCCGACGGTAGACCGGGTGGCCGAGCGCATCGCCGAGCACGCTCGCGCCCACGGCCGCGAACGCGTATCGGTGGTGCTCCACGGCGGCGAACCCCTCCTGGTCGGACTCGACCACCTCCGGCACACCGTCCAATCCCTGCGCAAGGCCTGCGAACCCGATGTGCACGCCGCCCTCACCGTCCAGACCAACGGTGTCCTGATCGACTCCCATTTCCTCGACCTGTTCGAGGAGCTCGGCATCCGGGTCGGAGTGAGCATCGACGGGGCCGAGGCCGACCACGACCGGCACCGGGTCAGGGCCAACGGGCGCGGAACCCACGCCGAGGTCCGCGCGGGGATCGAACGGCTCAACGCCAGGCACCCCCACCTGATGTCCGGGCTGCTCGCCACCGTGGACCTGGAGTCGGACCCGGTCACCACCTACGAGCACCTCCTGGAGTACGACCCGCCCAGCGTCGACTTCCTCCTCCCACACGGCAACTGGGACGAGCCGCCGCCCGGGTGGTCGCCGACCGAACCGCGCTACGGGGCCTGGCTCGTGTCCGTGTTCGACCGCTGGTACCGGACCGCGGAGCGGGAGACCAACATCCGCATGTTCAACGAGATCGTCCGCCTCGTCCTGGGCAGCCCCTCGCGCACCGAGACCGTCGGCCTGTCCCCGGCCGCCCTGGTGGTGGTCGAGACCGACGGCTCCATCGAGCAGGTCGACACCCTCAAGTCCGCCTTCGAGGGGGCGGCGAGCACACCCCTGCACACCTTCAACCACCCTTTCGACGACGCCCTGTACCTGCCCTCGGTCGCCGCACGCCAGATCGGGTCCCGTGCGCTCAGCCCCACCTGTACCGAGTGCCCGCTCTCCCGCGTCTGCGGCGGGGGCCTCTACCCCCACCGCTACCGCGAGGGGACCGGTTTCCTCAACCCGTCCGTGTTCTGCGCCGACCTGTTCCACCTCATCACGCACATCCATGACACCGTGGCCGCGGACGTGGCCCAGCTCAGAGAAGGGCGCTGAATGCCAGGGCCGGTCCCGGACGAGGAGTTCGACGCGCTGGCACGGGGCGGTGGAGGGACCGAGGCCACCGCCCTCCTGCGCGCAGCACAGTACGGCAAGCACCTCCTACTGCTGCGCCAGGTCGTGGAGGCGGCCGAGAGCGCGGACCACCCCGAGGCCGACCGGGCACGGAGCGCCTACGACCTGCTGTCCCGAGCGCAGGAGCACGACCCGCAACGGGTGTCGGCGGTGCTGCGCCACCCCACCGTGGGGGTGTGGGCCCGGCGGACCGCCCTGGCCCTGGCCGGGCACCGGCCCGAGGAGCCCAGAGTGGCCCCGATGGCTTCGCTCGCCGCCGCGGCCGCGCTGCGGAGCGGGACCGCCGCACGGATCGAGGTACCGCTCTACGGGCCCACCGCACCCCTGCCTTCGCTGGGCCGGGCCCTGGTCGGGGCCGGGGCCGGCCCGGCCCTGTTCGAAACCGAGGGCGGCCGGGCCACGGTATGGACGGGGCGCGGTCCGCGGGTACCGGTCCCCGAGGACCCCCACGAAGACGGGCCCGGTTGGCACGCCCTGCGCCGTCTGTCCGCCGAACACCGGAAAAGACGGATCGCGCTCCTCTTGGACGACCAGGACCCCGACCGCATGCCCGGTGCGGACCTGGTGGCCCACCGGCTCGGACCGGAGGAGCTCGCGCGGTGGCGCCGAGCCCTGCACGGTGCGTGGCGGACACTGGTGCGGGACCACTGGACGGTCGCGCGGGAGGCCGTCGACACCGTCGTGACCCTCACCCCCATCGCCGCCCCGGGCGGGCGCACCCACACCAGCGCCACCGCACAACACGCCTTCGGAAACCTCGGGCTTTCCACCCCTCCGGGGCCGGTACTGCTGGCGCTCACCTTCGCCCACGAGGTCCAGCACGCCAAACTCACGGCGCTGCTCGACCTGGTGGACCTCACCCTGCCAGAGGACGGCAGCCGCTACTATGCGCCTTGGCGCCCCGACCCCCGGCCCGCCGCAGGGCTGCTGCAGGGGGTGTACGCGCACCTGGGGGTGGCGGGGTTCTGGCGCAGGCACCGCCACACCGTTGCGGGGGAGGAGGCACGCCAGGCCCACGTGGAGTTCGCCCACTGGCGCCGCTCTACCGCCGACGCCTCACGTGCCCTGGCCGACTCCGGCAGGCTCACCACTGAGGGCAAGAGGTTCCTGTCCATCACGGACCAGACCCTGCGTTCCTGGCTGGCCGAGCCGGTCCCCCCGGAAGCCGAGGAGGCGGCCCAGGCGGCGGCCCGCGACCACCTGGCCCGATGGCGCCGACGCAACGCCTGAGCGGCATCGGGCCACACGCACGGGGCAGCCGGACGTAAGCCCTCACCAAACCCGCACGTATGGTCAGAGCAGGGGCGGGTCGAAGTCGGCCACCAGCCGGCGGCCCTCGCCCATCGCGTTGGTGAAGTCGTGCTCGCGCCCGAGGGTGCGCACATAACCGGTGAAGGTCTGGTCGGCCAGTTCGTCGGCCTCCTCCGTCTCCAACTCCCCTCGGAGGTCCAGCACCAGGTTGGTGGCGCAGGCCAGGGTGCTCGGGTGCTCCTCACCCAGCAGGGCCCGGTAGCGGCGCAGAGTGCCGCGGCCCAGCCGGGCCGCGTTCTTCGTTTCGCCGAGCGCCGCCAGGTCGCTGGCCAGGTTGGTGGCGGCCGCCAGCGTGTAGTGGTGGTTGCGGCCGAGCCGGGCCTCCAAGGCGGTGAGCGCCGACTCGTTCATCGAACGCGAGCGTGCCGGGTCGCCCATCAGGCGGTACAGCAGGGCCACGTTGCTCGTGCACCCGTGCTTGTAGGGGTGGTCGGCGCCATAGGCCTGGGCGTAGCGCATGTCGGTGTCTTCGGCCAGTTCCAGGGCACCGGCCAGTTCGCCGGTCATCCGCCACAGGTTGGCCAAGCACATCGCCGCCGCGAGGGTGCTCGGATGGTTGATGCTGTGCAGGCGCAGGTAGCGGGAGTGGGCGTCCTGACCGAGTTGGAGGGCCTCCTCGAGCTCTCCGGACAGGCGCCGGGCGATCGCCAGGTCGATCTGGGTGCGCAGGGTGCGCGGGTCCTCCACCCCGAGCTGGTCCCGACCGTAGGAGAGCGCGTCCTCGCCCAGGTCGCAGGCTTCGGTGAAGTCGCCGGACAGGCGTACCACCTGGGCCAGACCTGACCAAAAGTTCAACAGCGCCGGTGAACCGCCGGCCGGAGCGGTGCGCTTGAACAGCATGTAGGCGCGCTCATGCTTGCTCTGGGCACCGACGAAGTCGCTGGTGAGCGCGTGGTCGAGGGCGAGGTTGTTCAGCGCGCGCAGGGTGGCGGGATCGTTGGGGCCGAAGGCCTCCTGGTGTTGGCGCAGAACTTCCTCGTCGTGCTCGCGGGCCTGCCAGAAGTCGCCTCGGGCCCGGTAGTCCGCGCCCAGGCCGGAGAGGACGCCCAGGGTCTCCGCGTGGGACTCACCCAGTTGGGAGCGCATCTTGGGCAGGATCGACCGGTTGAGGTCGTGCGCCTCGACGTAGCGCCCCAGGTCGCGGAGCCGGTTGGCGTACTTGGCTTGGGCCTCGAGGACATAGGCGTCCTCGTCGCCGGAGTCCTCGGTCCACATCTGGATGAAGTTCCGGGCGTGCCAACTGGCGGTCTCGAAGTTGCCGGACACGTAGAGGAAGCTCAGCATGTTGAGCGCGAACCGGCGGACCTCGGGTAGGTCGGACTCGGCGACCCTCGCCGGGCCCACGTGGGAGAGGAGCTCGTGGTACCGCGACTGAGCGGGCTCGTCCGTGAAGGTCTTCGGCGCCGCCGCGCTGAGCAGGGACCACACCTCGTTCCGGATCACCTCCTGCTCGCCGTCGTCCAGTTCCTCGCGCAGCAGGGCCTGGATCAATCTGTGCATCTGGATGGTGCGGCTGGACTGGTCGAGGCGGACCAGCGCGTACCGGCCGAGTTGGCCGATGGCCTTGCTCAGGCGGATGGGGTCGGACATCAGGTCCGACATCTCCGGCCGCACCCTGCCGCCCTCGACCGGGAAGAACAGGTCGCGGGGGATCGGTTCCGGGCCGAAGAAGGCGCAGCTGCGCAGCAGCTCCATGCCCTCGGGCAGGTTCTCCCGGAGTTTGGCCACGGACAGCTGCCAGGCAGCCGTCATCGGCTTGGGGTACTCCGGTGGCTTGCCCTCGCGCAGCAGGGGGCCCGTGCGCTCCGCCAGCAAGCGCAGGTACTCCTCGGCGGACATCCCCGTCTCGGCCTGGAGTGCCCCGGCCTGTTCCAGCGCCAAGGGGAGGTGGCCGAGGGCCTCGGAAAGTTCCGCGGCCTCCGCGGTGGTGATGCCCCGGGGGATGCGCTTCTTGAAGAACTCCACGCTCTCCTGTTCGGTGAACACGTTCACCGGAACCTTCTCGGCTACGCCCTCCCACCGGTGGTTGCGTGTGGTGATCAGGACGTGCCCCGGGCCCTGCGGGATGACGTCGGAGAGCTCCTCGGGTTCGTCGGCGTTGTCGAAGATGATCAGCCAGCGCTCGTACGGCTCACCCCTGCGCAGCGCTTCGAGTACCCCGTTCGCGGCGTCCTCCACGCCGGTCACCGCCGGGCCGGGCAGGTTCAGGTGCGGCGCCAGGTGCGCAAGTGACGAGCGCACCAGGCCGGGCTGGTCGGCCATGACCCACCAGACCAGGTCGTACTCGCCCCGGAAGCGGTGGGCGTACTCCACGGCCATCAGGGTCTTGCCCACACCGCCGTAGCCCTGCAGGGTGCGGGGTACGACGGGGTCAGCCGGGGCCTGGGGGACCACGGCCGTGATCTGGTTGAGCAGGCTGGCGCGGAGGCTGTTGATCTGGTCGCTGCGTCCGGTGAAGTTCTTGTGGCGCGGTGGGACCCTTCCCCACACCTCCGGGAATCGGTTCTTGCCCTGGTTGGGGAAGTTCCCTTTGGAAGCGGTCACGCGGTGTCCTCCGGTTTCACATTGGCCCCAGCGGTCCCTTTTCCGGTCAACGGAAATACCGGGTGTTGTGTTGTGGCGGCGGATGTTGTCCGTGGGGGTTCGATATGGAATCAGCGTAGGCGATGAGGTTAGGGAGCGACAGGTCCGTGGTAAGAACTTCCTAGGACAACTCTGGAATCTGAAAGGACGGTACGCGCCGTCCTTTTACGCATGGCTGTCAAAGGTCGGACTGACGGAGGGAAAGTGATGGGCGAACACGAGTTCACCGGGCCGACAGCGCTGGTGGACGTGGGTGGACTTACACTGCGCGACCTCGACGGCATCGGCGGTTCAGCGATCGCCGAGGCGCTCCGGGCTGTGCTCGACCCCCGCGACGCGGGCGCCGAGGTGGTGGCCGGGTTCTCCAACGAGCCGGGCTGAGTTCACCGGCTTCTGGCCGGAAGTGTCGAAGGGCGCGACCCCTGGTCACGCCTTATGCCGACGGGGGCTGGACCGGAAGGTTCAGTGCAGCGAAAAGGACACAGGAATGTCGCCGGGTCTCGAAAGTCAGACCTGATTCATGGCACCATGGACAGCGCCGTTTCGCGCCAGAACCACTCCTATTATCGCTGGCCGGGAGCTGCTTCATGTCACGAGCCCCCATCGGGCGCACAGAGGGCCCGTTCGTCGGTCCGCGGCCTTTCCTTGCCTCGGACCGCCACTATTTCCTCGGCCGGGAGGAGGAGACCGAAGAGCTGGTGCGTTCCTGGCGCCGGAACCGGCTCACGGTGCTGCACGGAGACAACGGCGTCGGCAAGACCTCACTGGTGGCGTCCGGGGCCGTCCCCGTCCTCTGCGCTGACGGCAGCACGGTCCTGCCTTCGGGCGACCTGAGTTTCGACCCGGCCTTTCCCGCCGCCGTCCTGCCCGGCCAGAACCCCTACACCAGGGCCGTGCTGGCGCTCTGGAGCCCTTCGGAGTTTCCCACCCACACCCCCGGCACCTCCGTCACCGACTATCTGCGCACACACGAGAGCACGGACCGGTACGGGCTCCCGCGCCCCCTGTTCGCCGTGGTGGATCAGACCGAGCTCCTCCTGCGCCGTTCGGGCGCGCGCGAACAGTGGCGCAGGGACTTCCTGGACGAGTTGTTCTCCGCCATGGAGAACCGCGTCGACCTGCGCCTGTTGCTCACCGTCCGTACGGACCACCTCGACGATCTCCGGCGGCTGGTGGAGAAACGCGAGGTCGAACACGCCGAGGTCGGCCTGTCCCCGTTCACCCCGGGCACCGCCGTCGACGTGGTCGCGCGTTCCCTGGCCCGGTTCGGTTCCCGCCTCGCACCGGAGGAGCCCCGCCGCCTGGTGGAGGAAGCGAGGACGGTGCGCGATCAGCGGGGACGTCCCCGCGAGCACAGCGACACGGTCGACCCCTCCCTCCTCCAGCTCTTGGGCCTGACCCTGTGGGAGGAGGCGACCGAGACCGGTACCGCCCTGGTCCCGGAGAGCGACACCGAAGTCGACCGTGCACTCACCGAGCGGCTCGCGGGCGTCCTCGAGCAGGTCGCCGCCGAACACCTGGTGCCGCCGGACGTCCCCCACGCCTGGCTGCGCAGAGTGGCGGTCTCGGACCAGGGTGTGGGGAGATCGGCCTGCGAAGACCCGGACAGCGCGCTCACACCGGGGGCGGTCCACGCCCTGGAGGACCGCCACCTGGTCACCGCGGAACGGGACGGTTCCGCCTACCTGTTGCGCCACCCGCGGTTGGCCCGCCCCCTGATGGCACTGGCGCTGTCCTCCTACCCGCAGGGGCTGCCTTCGTGGAGCGGGTGGGAACGCTTGTACGTCGCCCGTGCGGCCTACACCCGGGGCGAGTCCGCCCTGTGTGTCGAGCACGTGCGGCAGGCCCTGCGCACCGAACCCCCTCCGGAACCCCGGGTGCGTGCGCTGCTCGCCGTGCTCCTGGGCGACCTGGCTTTCGAACGCGGCGATCACCGGTCCGCCGCCGAGCACTACGCCGAGGCAGGAAAGGCGTACGAGTCTGTCGGTGACGGGGCCGCGGTTTCGCGAGCGCTGGTCGCGGAGGCGCGCAACCGGTTGCTGAGCGGTGAGCGGGCGGCAGGGTTGGCCGGGGTGGCCGCCGCGGAGAGCCGGGTGCACGCCGACCCGAGCCTGCGGACCGGGATCGGTCAGGTGCTGTGGCTCGCGCGGCAGGCGCAGTCGGCACTGGACGTACTCGAAAGGGTTCTCGTGGGTGCGGGCGGGATGACCGAGGCGCGTCGGACCCGTGGGGAGATCCGCGCGGAGCGAGGCGGCGTTGTCGACGGGGGGTGGGGCTGAGCGTGGATCCCACTGTTCTGGTCGCCCTGATCACGGGGGTGGTGACGGCGGTCAGCACTTTGGGTGGGACGGCGCTGGCGGCTCACCGCGCGGAGATGGTCGAGCGCTGGAGGGCCGAGTACGCCCTGGAGCGGGAACGGGAGCAGCGTGAGGACGAGCGGGACCGCTCCTGGGGGCGCGAGGTCCGCACCCGGCTCGACGACGTGCGCCGGGCTGTGCTGCAGCTCGACATCGGCATGCGCCACATCGCTCAGCTGCGCGCGCACGGCCCGCCCAAGCAGGGCGGGAACGACCTGCCCGAACAGGTGCGTCAGGCCAGGGACCACCTCTATGAGGCGGTGGTCGCGGTCGAGCGCGTGCGCGACGTCTTGCCGCCGGACCGGCAGGAACCGGTTGACGACCTGAGGGAAGCGGTGGACCAGGCCCTCAACCACCTCCAGGTGGGGGACGGTCCGGGTGGAGAGGTGGAGCGGGCGCACGAGCACCTGACGTTAGGGCTTCGTCGGCTGGCCGAGGCGTTTCCGGCCGGGGCGGCCGGGACCGGTGGTGAGGTGGAGCCGTCAGAAGAAGACCAGACGTAAAAACGATGGTGAGGACGCCCGTGGTCCCCGCCACCAGCAGGACCGTGAGGTGCACACCCAGGGACTCCAGGGCGTAGCCGCCGGCCAGCATGCCTACCGGTAGCGCACCGCCGGTGAGGAAGCGGACTGTTCCGGTGAGGCGGCCCAAGAGCTCGGGCGGGACGTGGGTGGTGTGGTAGGTCGTCACGGTGACGTTCATGTGCGCGCCGATGAAGCCGATCCCGCCCCAGACCAGAGGGAGCGCGGCCACCAGCCACCCGGCCCCTGCACGGTCGGCCAGGGCGAGGAGAAGGGTCAGGGACAGCCACGCCCACAGGCACAGCGCCACCATCCGGGTGGGGTGCAGCCGGCGGACCAGGACCGGGGCCACCAGCGCGCCGAACACACCGCCGGCGCCTGTGGCGGCCAGCACCACCCCCAAGAGGAACGCCGACAGGCCCTCGCTCGTCGCGGTCAGCATGATGATCAGCCAGATCACCTGGAACAGGGCGTTGGTGACCGCGCACACGACCAGCGCCAAGCGCAGGAAGCGGTCTTCGCGGAGCACGAGGAAGCCCCCGGCCAGTTCTTGGAGGAGTCGCCGGGGACCCGACAGGCGTTCCGGGGGGTGCGACTGGTGCCGAACCCGGGGGAGGAGCAGGGAGGTCCACAGCGCCAGGGCGGAGACGACGGTGTCGAAGAGCGCGGGCAGCCCGTGCGCCACACCGTAGAGGGCGCCGCCGAGGGGGCGTCCGATCATCTGGGTGGCGTCGTTGCGGGCCTCGTTCTTGGCGGCGGCCCCGGCGAGCTCCTCGCGCGGGACCAGGCAGGGCACGGCGGCGGCCCCGGCGGTGGCGTGGAGGGTGCCGCACACCCCGTGCAGGGTCGAGGCCGCGGCGAGCAGGAGGACGGGCGCGTCGAACAGCAGGACCGGCGCGACCAGCAGGACCACGCAGGCGATGCGCGCCGCCAGTCCGACCGCCATGACGGTGCGGGGCTCGTGGCGGTCGACCATCAGGCCCATCGGGATGTGCAGAACGGTCCGGGGAACCATGCCGGCCGCCGCGATCCACCCGGCCACCACCGGCGACCCCGTGTGGAACAGGGCCAGGAGCGGAACCGCAAGGCTGAAGGTCATGGTCCCGAGGCTGGACAGCGCCACGCTGCTCCACAGCAGTGCGAAATGGTGCCGCCAACGGCCGGTGTCCCGGACCGGAAAAGTGCCCCCAGAGTTGGCGTGCATTGTAGACATCGTTCTCAATACAGGTGGAAAACGGTCAGTTCTCGAAACCCCGGAGGGGGTGCTGGGGTGACAAATCCGCATACGTCAGACCCTGTGGTTACCGGTCTGCGGGGCCCGAGGCGGCGTGGTCAACGTCGCGCGAAAGGGCGAGGCCCATGCTATCCGGAAACGCATGCCCTCCCGGACCGCCGGTATTCAAGCTGCGTTTTCTGACATGAATCACTTATCGGCAAAAAACCTGGGTGTGGATTTGTCGTGTTTCCTGATTGACCTCAACCGAGGTTGGGGGAGCACCCTGGTTTCCGCCCATCGCCCCCCGCCCTAGGAGCAACGTGACCACGACGCAGAACTCTGCCCCCGCCCCCGAAGCGCTGCACGAGCGGCTCAGCGCAGACCGCAACGTATGGCTGTGCACGCTGCGTGCCGACGGCTCACCGCACGTGACCCCCGTGTGGTTCGTCCACCTGCGGGAACGGTGGTGGATCGGGGCTTCCGTCACCGCCGTCAAGACCCGCAACGCCCGTCGCGACCCGCGGGTGAGCCTGGCCCTGGAAGACGCAGACGCGCCCGTCGTCGCCCAAGGGCTCGTCACCGTGCACACCGCAGACTTTCCCGGCGACGTGCTCGAGGCCTTCCGAGCCCGCTACGACTGGGACCCGCGCACGCGCTATGAGGGGCACTCGGGGCAGCGAGCCCTGCTGGAGGTCGGTGTCACCCGCTGGCTGATGGCGGGCGAGGCTCCCTGACCGCTCAGCCGGTGGACCTCGCTCAGCCGGGTGCGCGCTAGTTCAGCCGGGTGCGCGCTCCCAAGGAGGCCGCGTCGGCGGCTGCGCGGCCCTCGTACCAGCCCTCGGCGTTGGACGGCCCGCGCACCCGCGAGGTGGTCAGCGCCCCGAAGGCCTCGCCTACGGCAGCCTCCACCGCACGCTCACGGGCGGCGAACACCGGGACCAGGTCGGTACCGGTCTCGGCGGCGACCGCCTCCTCGGTGGTGCGCGCAGACTCGGTGAGCCGTTCGCCCACGCGTACGGCGAAGGCGGACATGAAGGAGGAACGGAAGGTCTTCTTGGCGCCGCGCCCCGACCGGTCCCGTGCCGAACCGCTGACCCGCATCGCCGCGTCTGCCTGTACCAGCAGCGACGTGTACAGCAGGTCCACGGCCTCCACGTCGCCGGGGAAGCCCATCACCGTGCTCAGCCCCAGCTCTCGGTGCCACACGGCCCGGCAATGGTTGGCCTCGGCGACCTCGTTCAGCAGTACTGCCCGGTGCTCGTCGTAGGGGGAGTCGACGGGCAGCCTGCGCGCCGCGGCCGCTTCGGGCTCGTCGGGGTCGGCCGCCACCAGGGCGAGGTCGATACTGTGCCGGGCCATCATCTCCTGGGCACGGGCGGTCAGTGCTTCGGCCTCCTGCGGGAACTCGGTGGACTCGGCCTTGGCGAGCAGCGCACGCACGCGTTGCAGGCGGTTCTGGTCCACCGGTGCCGCGGACCGCCTACCGGGACGGAAGGTGCCGGGCGGCGGTCCGAGGCGGCGCATCGGAGGCAGGGTACGCAGCAGTGCCAACAGCCGGAGGACCACATCGACCGCCTCGAAGCGCAACAGGTCGTGTTCGGAACCCAACCGGCTCAGGTGGTGGCCGTCCGAGGCCGGGGCATGGGTACCCATGCCCCGGACCTGCTCGCTCCAGCGGGGGTCCACCGTCGCGGCGGAGTGGCGTGCGAGATCGGCCGCCACGGCCTCGGCGCACACGGCGGCGGCCAACGCCCCGGATTCGCGCGTGACGTGCCGGACCGTTTCCGCGGGCTGCCAGCCGCGCGCCCAGGCGTCGGCCACCCCGAAGAGGAGGGTGTCGAAGAGGGTCCGGTCCGCGGCCCCGGCCCAGGTGGTGTCCTCGACGTCGGCCAGGCGGGCCACGGCCAGGTCCACGCCGCCGCCCTCCTGCCCGCGCACGAGCGCGTCGACGGCACCGGTGACCACCTCCACGAGGGTGTCCGAGGGGCCGGGGCCGGCCCACTCGGTGCCAGCCCGTGCGTCGCCGCGCTTGCGGCCTTTCCTGCCCACCGTGAATCTCCCTGGTCGAAGGGTGCTGGAGCCAGCGGGTCATCCTACCCGCCGCCGGGGAGTGGGAGTTCGGGCAGGTATGGGCCGCCCGCCCTCAGGGCTTGCGCGCCACACCCCCGTACTGGGCCGCTTCGCTGACCTTGCCGATTTCGGACGGGTTCGGGCGCCAGAACGGGATGGAGACCACACCCGGCGCGAGCAGCTCCAGTCCGTCGAAGTAGGCCTCGACCTCTTCCGGGGTGCGCAGGTGGATCGGCAGCGCCGCGTTTTCGTTCCAGGCCGCGGCGGCGTCGATGATCTGCTGGCTGGTGTCGGTGCTGTCGTTCAGGGCGAGGAAGCTGCCCGGGGGCAGGGCGTCCATGTAGGCCCGCACCAGCGCGTAGATCTTCTCGTCGACGGGGTAGTGGACGAGCGTGCCCATGAAGGTCAGCGCGATGGGCTGGGTGAAGTCCAGGTGCTGACGCGTTTGGTCCAGCAGCGGTTCCGGGTCGAGGAGGTCGGCGTCGATGTAGTGGGTGCTGCCTTCTTCGGTGCTGGTGAGCAGGGCTCTGGCGTGGGCGAGCACCATGGGGTCGTTGTCGACGTAGACGATGTGGGAGTCGGGTGCGGCTGCTTGGGCGACTTCGTGGGTGTTGTTGGCGGTGGGCAGGCCGGTGCCGATGTCCAGGAACTGGCGGACGCCTTCTTCGCGGGCGAGGTGGGTGACCGATCGGATGATGAACTGGCGGTCGGCTCGGGCGATGTCGGCGATCTCGGGGTAGGCCTGTTCGATCTGCTCGCCCAGTTCGCGGTCGACCGGATAGTGGTCCTTGCCGCCCAACCAGTAGTTCCACACCCGGGCGGAGTGCGGAACGGTCGTGTCCAGGGGCGCGGTGGGGGAGGTGTCCGTCATGGGGGCCTTCCGGGTCGGCAGGAAATCCAGCAAACAGCCGTATTCTCCTCCCTGGCCAGCAGCGAAGGCAAGCGGGATCCCCTCAACCACAGGGGTTCCCGCTGCTTTCCGTCTGCTTTCGGGGGACGGATCGGTGCGCGGGGCGTCGCACCCATGTGCGCTATGTCGCCTTCACCCGACGTGACCTGTGGTGTGCCACCGTGCCGGGCACCGAAAGGCGCAGCTTTCCTCGCGGAAGCACCTCGGAAACATCCACGACATAGCGTCGCCCCAACCGCCGCCACTCAGGAGTCTCCATGCGCCAGGGAACCGGATCCACGGGCCGCGACAACGTCCACGGAGGGAAGAGCGCTGAGCGCTGTCCCTACGAGGGGGCTCTGCCACTGCACCAGGGGGGCGGACTCCCCTGGGAGCAACTGCGTGCCCGGTTCGGCGGCCTGGTCCCGGTGGAGATCACGCCCGGCGTGCCCGGTTGGCTCCTGCTCGGCTACAAGGAGAACCTCCAGGTCCTGCGCGACCACGACTACTTCTCCGCCGACCCGCGGCCCTGGAGCCCAGGCGGTGCGCCACCGGCCCGCAGCGGGGCGCTGACCCGGGACGGGGACGAACACCAGCGGCTGCGCCTGCCCATCGTGGAAGCGCTGGCCTCCGTGGGCACCCCGCAGCTCGTCCCAGTGGTAGAGCGCGCCGCTGTGCACCTGCTCGGCGCGGTCGAGGCGGAAGGAGCGGCCGACCTCATCGGCGAATACGCGGCCCCGCTGCCCGCGCTCGTCCTCAACGAACTCTTCGGGCTGCCCGACCCGTACGGGCACCTGCTGACCGACCTCACCGAGCGGCTCTGGAGCGGCGACCCGCAACGGGCCGAAGCCGCCGCCCTGGGTGTGCGCTCCTATTTCCAGGGCCTGGTCGCCCGCAAGCGTGCCGTACCCGGTGAGGACATCGCCAGCCGGATCCTGGCGCACCCGCACGGGCTCACCGACGACGAGGCGGTGGAGGCGTTGTCCCTGCTGTGGGAGACCGGGCACGAGCCCACCACCCACCTCATCGGCAACGCCCTGCTCAAGCTCTTGGAGGACCCGAACGTGTGGACCGCCTACCTGGGCGGCACGCTCACCCCCGAGGACTTCGTCGACTACGTGATGTGGACCGACTCCCCGATCCGGATGCTCGCCGGGCGCTACTCCGTCAGGGACATCCGTTTTTCGGGGGCCCGGATCCGCCAGGGCGAACCCCTGCTGTTCGGCTTCGCCTCAGCGCACACCGACCCCTCCGTGGTCCGCGGCGCCGACGACGCCATGGCTTTGGCGGGAAACCGCTCCCACCTCTCCTGGGGTGCGGGTGCCCACCGCTGCCCGGCCACCGCCTTCGCCCGGGAACTGGTACGCACCGCCATCGACACCGCGGTGGACCGCATGCGCGGCATGGTGATGGCGGCTGAGCCCGGCGACCTGCGCTGGCGCACCTCACTGAGCGTGCACGGCCTCGTGGAGCTACCCGTGTGGTTCACCCCGACCGGCGAGCGCGGCCAGCAGCGGGCACGGTCCGAGCCCCGCCCCGAACGCGCCGCCTCGCGCTGGGTCCGCCGGAAGAAGCGCAAACCAGCGCCGCAGGGCGCCCGGTACCAGGCGCCGCTGCGGGAGGGTGGGGCCGAGCCCGAGGAAGGCTCCCGGACCGTCCCCGTGCGGCCCGCCGGGACTAGGACCCGGAAGCCGCGGCCGCAGGGCGCGGGCGCTCGCTACCAGGCGCCGTTCGCGGAGGAGGTCCGCGTCCCCGACCCGCTGGAACAGCTCCTGGAGACCTGGCGGCCGAAGGACCCCTAGGACCCGTCCGACCCCACCGTGTCACGGTCCGGCTCCACCACGAGCACCTCCAGGGTGCGGGGGCCGTGCACGCCCTCCACCCGGTTCAGCTCGATGTCGCTGGTGGCCGACGGGCCGCTGATCCACGTGAGCGGGCGCCCCGGGTCCAGGAGCCGCACGCCTTGGGGCACACCGACCACGACCTGATCCGCGCGCACCACGCACAGGTGGTAGTCGGGGACCAGCGAGATGGACCGCCGCCCCTGGTCGGGACCGGCGTCCAGGACGATGGTGCCGGTCTCGGCGATCGCCACGGCGCACCCGGTGACCACACCGTCGGTGGCGTCGAGTTCGGCCACCGAAAGCGGGGATCCGGGGGAGTCGCTGAGCCGCTGGGCCGAGACGGCGGTGAACCACTCCCCGGGTGCCCCCTCGGGGACCGCGACACGGGCCGCGCCCCTGCGCTCCAGGGCGGTGGCGATGTGGTCGGGCAGGTCAGCGGCCGACACCCGCTCCACCAGCGCCTTGTAGTCCAGCAACCGGTCCACCAGCACGTCCAGGGTGGCCCCCTCGGAGTGGCTTTCCGCGTAGTCGCGCTCCACCGGCCGCTCTGCCGGCTCGTCGGCGGGAACGTCGGACAGTGCGGCGCGCACGCGCGCCAGGACACGCTCTCGGGAGGTACTCAACCCTGCCCCTTTCCCTGCTCGCGCCACCACTGGCGGAAGGACTTCTCCGGAACCTCGGGGACGTCGCGGGTGTCCGTCCAGTTCCCCGCCAGTCCGGGAAGGTGGCCGGGGATGCTCCCGCGCGCCGCACTGGCGGCCCGTTGGGCCGCCTCCAGGGCCGTCGAGGACCCGAACACCGCTTCCGCTCCGGCCATCATCGCCTTCTCACCCAGGTGCCCCGGGCCCTCCGCGACCTGCTCGCGCAGGTGGACCAGGACTTCGGGGATGTCGATGGCCACCGGGCAGACGTCGTAACAGGCCCCGCACAGCGACGACGCGTACGGCAGCGCCTCGTCCACCTCCGAGGACATCCCTTGGAGCTGGGGGGTGAGGATCGCGCCGATCGGCCCCGGATAGACCGAACCGTAGGCGTGCCCGCCGGTGCGCTCGTAGACGGGGCAGATGTTGAGACAGGCCGAACAGCGGATACAGCGCAGTGCCTGACGGCCCACGGTGTCGGCCAGTACGTCGGTGCGGCCGTTGTCGAGCAGCACCAGGTGGAACTCCTGGGGGCCGTCGCCCGGGGTGACTCCGGTCCAGGTCGAGGTGTAGGGGTTCATCCGCTCACCCGTGGAGGACCGCGGCAGCAGCTGCATGAACACCTCGAGGTCGGACCACGTGGGTACGAGCTTCTCGATACCCACCACCGAGATGAGCGTCTCGGGCAGGGTCAGGCACATCCGGCCGTTGCCTTCGGACTCCAGGACCACGAGTGTGCCTGAGTCGGCCACCGCGAAATTGGCTCCCGAGACCGCCACCTTGGAGCGCAGGAACAGCTCGCGCAGGTGGACGCGGGCGGCCTCGGCCAACGCCTTGGGGTCGTCCGTGAGCCCCGGCGGGGCCGGAACGCCCCACTCGGACATCTGGTCCAGGAAGACCTCCCGGATCTGCGAACGTGCCAGGTGGATGGCGGGCACCAGGATGTGCGAGGGGAGGTCGTCTCCCAACTGCACGATCAGCTCGGCCAGGTCGGTCTCGTAGGCGGTGATGCCGGCGGCTTCGAGCGCGTTGTTCAGCTCGATCTCCTGGGTGGCCATCGACTTGACCTTGACCACCTCGGACTCGCCGGTCTGCCGCACCAGGCGGGTGACGATCTCGTTGGCCTCGGCCGCGTCGGACGCCCAGTGCACCGTCCCGCCGGCCCGTTGGACCGACTCCTCCAGCTGTTCCAGGTAGTGGTCCAGGTGGCGCAGCGTGTGCGTCTTGACCTGTTCGCCCTCGGAACGCAGGCGCTGCCAGTCGTCGCCCAGTTCGCCGACGACGGAGTCGCGCTTGCCGCGGATGGTGTGGGTGGCCTTGTGCAGGTTGTGGCGGGTCTGGGAGTCGTTGACCGCGCTGCGCGCGGCCTCGGGAAAGGGCGGAATGCCCAGGAACGTGGCGCTCATGCTCGCGCGTACTCCTTCTCGGTACTGGCCAGGATCTCGGCGATGTGCGCGATCCGCAGTCCCGCGCGCTGCCGCGACAGTGTGCCGCCGATGTGCATCAGGCAGGAGTTGTCCACCGCGCACAGGATCTCGGCGCCGGTCTCCACCGCGTGGCGGGCCTTGTCGAAGCCCATCGCAGCGGAGACGTCGCCGTTCTTGACCGAGAACGTGCCCCCGAATCCGCAGCACTCGGTGGCGCCGGGCAGTTCGAGCAGTTCCAGGCCGCGCACCGCGCGCAGCAGTTGGTAGGGACGGTCGCCCAGGCCGAGGAAGCGCAGCCCGTGGCAGGTGGGGTGGTAGACGACCTTGTGCGGGAAGTAGGCGCCCACATCGGTCATCTTCAGCACGTCCACGAGGAACTCCGTGAGGTCGTACACGCGCGGGGACAGGTCCGCCACCTTCCGGGAGAGGCGGCTCCCCTGTGCGCCCAGGCGCGGGTAGTGGGAGCGCACCATCGCAGCGCACGAGGCCGAGGGGACGATGACCGCGTCGGCCCGGTCGAAGATCTTCACGAACCGCACCGCGAGCCTGGCCGCGGGGCGCCGGTAACCGGTGTTGTAGTGCATCTGGCCGCAACAGGTCTGCTCGGTGGGGAAGACCACCTCGTGGCCCAGCCGCTCCAAGAGCCGCACCACCGACCGGCCCGTGTCGGGGAAGAGTGTGTCGTTGACACAGGTGATGAACAGCGCGATCCGCATGTGCCTCCTTCGTGCTCCGGCAACGCGGGCCAAGTGGTCCGACCACATTGCCTGATCAACGCGAGAGAGGCAAGGGGGGATCGACGGTTCGAAACGGGTAGGATTCCGCTGTCATCAGTCGTAACCCCGGCTCGGGAGGTGAAGGACGGAGTGCGCACCCCGGTCGCCCAGCGGACCGTCGGTCAGATCAAGGCGATGATCTCCAACGGAGAGGTAGGACCAGGAGAGCGACTTCCAACCGAACGCGAGCTCTCCTCCCGCCTGGGCGTCTCCCGCGGCACGGTCCGCGAGGCGATCAGCTCACTGACCACGCTCGGAGTCCTGGAGGTCCGCCACGGCGCCGGCGTCTACGTCACCGCCCTGCGCCCGTCCGACCTGCTGGAGGCCTTCTCCGTCCTGGCCGAGGTGTCTCAGGACCAGACCCTGCTGGAGGTCCTCCAGGTCCGCCGGATGATCGAGCCCGCCGCCACGGCGATGGCGGCCGCGCGCGCCACCCCCGAGGACCTCGCCCGGATCGGCTCCCTGCTCGACCGGATGGCGGACGGCGCGGCAGGGTGCGAGCCCGCCGTGCACGGCGCCGCCGACCTGGGGTTCCACCAGGCCATCGTGGCCTGCGTGGGCAATGCCACCCTCTCGGCGGTCCACTCCGGGCTGTCGTCGCGTACGTTCAATGAAAGGGTCTGGGCCGGGCACGGCGAGGCCGACGTCACCGAGGCCCTGCACGAGGACCACCGGCGGATCCACGAGGCCCTCGCGGCACGGGATCCCGAGGCGGCTCGCGCGGCCGCGGCCGCGCACGTGCTCAGGGTCGAGCACTGGCTCACCGCCCACACCGGCCCCGCAATGTAGGGGGTTCGGGCCTCATCGGCCGTGGCGTCGTTCCACGCGCTCGGCGTAGGCCTCGGCCTTGAGGAGCCGGAACAGCTCCTCACGTCCGGGAACGGGCGGCCGCTCCTCCGCGGGCGGGGGCGCCTGCTCCGGAACTTCCTTGCGGAGTTCGGCGTCTATACCGAGTGCCTCGTGGTCCTCGATCTCCTCGATCCGGTAGTCCTCGGGGTGCTCCTCCAGGTACTCCGCCACGGCGGTGTCCTGGCTCGGGGCGCCCACGTCCATTTCGGCGTCCACGTCGTCGATGTCCGTGACGCCGTCGTCGAAGTCTGCGGATTCCGTCACCGGCGGCCCCCTCGCCTCGGTTCCCTCCTTCGATCATGCCTGTTCGGGGCGGGAGACGCCAGTGCGGCGCGTACCGAGGGCAACGGTCGCTGAACGGGGCGCAGTTTTCGCGGATAGGCTTTTTCGCCGGTATCCGACAGCAGAGAAGGAGTTCCCGCCCAAGTGACCGTGCGCGAACGGGTCCGAACCATCGTCGAGGCCCGCTGGTTCCAGGCCGCTGTCATCACCGTCATCCTCGTCAACGCCGTCGTCCTCGGCATCGAGACGTCGCAGCGGATGATGGACGAACACGGCGAGCTCCTGTACGTCATCGACAGGGTGATCCTGTCGGTGTTCGTCGTCGAATTGGGACTGCGGGTCTTCGCCCACCGCAGGGCGTTCTTCCGCGATCCCTGGAGCTGGTTCGACATGATCATCGTCGGGATCGCCCTGCTTCCGGCCTCCGGGCCGTTCGCGGTCCTGCGGGTGCTCCGGGTCCTGCGCGTGCTGCGGCTGCTGTCGGTGATTCCGAGCCTGCGCCACGTGGTGGCAGGGCTGTTCCGTGCCATGCCCGGCATGGCCTCGATCATGGTGCTGGTGGTGCTGCTCCTGTACGTGTCGGCGGTGATGGCCACCAAGCTGTTCGCCACCGACGCCCCCCAGTACTTCGGCGACCTCTGGACCTCCCTCTTCACCCTCTTCCAGATCTTCACGGCGGACGGTTGGGCCGACATCGCCCAGGAGGTCATGGAGTCCCAGCCCATGGCGTGGATCTTCTTCGTGGTCTTCGTCCTGGTGTCCACCCTCATCGCCCTCAACCTGTTCATCGCCGTCGCAGTGGAGGCCCTCGACAGGTCCGGAGACGAGGAGCGCGAGGGCGGCGACGCGCCCGGCCAGGGCCCCGCGGACGGCGCCGGCGGTGAGGGCCCGCGCGGCAGGGGTCCGCACGGAGGCCGGGGCTCGGGTCAGGGAACTACCGCTCCGGCCGGTCCAACCGGTCCGGACGCCGGTCAGCTGCAGATCCTCGCCGAGCTGCGGACCCTGCGCGAGGAAGTCTCCCAGCTGCGCGCCGAACGCGAACGGGAGCGCAACGGACAACCCATGGGTTAAAGTCCTGACGTGCCGAAGGAAGCCCGTGGTTGCCGGTTTTCGTGGGAAGGTTGGGTGCACTGCCGCACACTGCGGACACGGCGCCCGGGACGGGTACCCGCTCGCCGTGTGCGCCTTTCCAGACCACGGAGGAGCGACCGGATGTCTGCCAGTACACCCCTCCCTCGCACCGAGGACAGCGGAGGCCGGTCCGAGGCGACCACACCCCTGGACCGCAGCGGGGAATGGGCCGCGCTCGACGAGCACCGCACCCGGTTCGGCGGAACCCACCTGCGCGATCTGTTCGCGGACGATCCCGCACGGGCCGACCGGTACGCGCTCGACGTCGGGGACCTGCACGTCGACTACTCCAAGAACCTCGTCACCGACGAGACCCTGCGCCTGCTCGGCGGCTTGGCGGAGGCCACCGGGGTCGCCCGGCTGCGCGACGCCATGCTGCGCGGCGACCGCATCAACCTGACCGAGGACCGCGCCGTCCTGCACACCGCCCTGCGCGCCCCGCGCGGCAGCGTCATCGAAGCGGACGGGTACGACGTGGTGCCAGAGGTGCACCGGGTCCTGGACCAGATGGCCGCCTTCGCCGAACGGGTGCGCTCGCGTTCGTGGCTGGGCCACACCGGCCAGCCCGTGACCCGGGTGGTCAACATCGGTATCGGCGGCTCCGACCTGGGGCCCGCCATGGCCTACGAGGCGCTGCGCCCCTACACCGACCGGGGCCTGGAGTTCCGCTTCGTCTCCAACGTCGACGGCACCGACCTGCACGAGGCCCTGGTGGACGCCGACCCCGAACGCACCCTGTTCGTGGTCGCCTCCAAGACCTTCACCACCATCGAGACCATCACCAACGCCACGGCGGCCCGCGACTGGCTCCTGTCCGGCCTGGACGCGGGACCCGAAGCGATCGCCCATCACTTCGTCGCGGTTTCCACGAACGCCGACGAGGTCGCCGGGTTCGGTATCGACACGGCCAACATGTTCGAGTTCTGGGACTGGGTGGGCGGCCGCTACTCCTACGACTCGGCGATCGGCCTGCCGCTGATGGTGGCCCTGGGACCGGAGCGGTTCCGGGAGATGCTCGCGGGGTTCCACACCATGGACACCCACTTCGCCACGGCACCCGCCGAACGCAACCTTCCGTTCCTGCTCGGACTGCTGGGTGTCTGGTACGGGGGCTTCTTCGACGCGCAGTCGCACGCGGTGCTGCCCTACAGCCACTACATGTCGAAGTTCCCGGCCTACCTCCAGCAGCTCGACATGGAATCCAACGGCAAGTCGGTGCAGCGCGACGGCCGACCCGTCGACTGGCAGACCGGGCCGGTGGTGTGGGGGACCCCCGGTACCAACGGCCAGCACGCCTATTTCCAGCTGCTGCACCAGGGCACCCGGTTCGTGCCCGCCGACCTCATCGGTTTCGCGCGCCCCGCGCCGGACCTGCCCGAGGGGCTGGTGCCCCAGCACGACCTGCTGATGGCCAACCTGTTCGCCCAGGGCCAGGCGCTGGCCTTCGGCCGCACCGGCAGCGAGGTGGCCGCCGAGGGCGTGCCCGCCGATCTGGTGCCGCACCGGACGTTCCCGGGCAACCGGCCCACGACCACGATCCTGGCCGACCGGCTCGACCCATCGGTGCTCGGCCAGATCGTCGCCCTGTACGAACACAAGGTGTTCGTGCAGGGCGCGGTGTGGAACATCAACTCCTTCGACCAGTGGGGTGTCCAGCTCGGCAAGGTGCTGGCCAAGAAGGTGGAACCGGCCCTGACCGAGGGCGCCGACGTGCCCGGCCTGGACCCCTCCACAGCGGCCCTGATCGAGCGCTACCGGGAGCTGCGCGGCCGTTAAAACGGTGCTCCCAAGGGCGCGTGCCACGTCGTGGTATGCGCCCTTTTGGGTTTTCCGGACGGATCGTCCCCCTGTTCGAAATTGGTTCCGACCGGCACCGGGTTCCAATTGTGTAAAACGCGGAGAGGTTAGGTGTCCGTCCTTTTCAATGTCAAATGCGGGGCGCGGGTAATCGGGTTCTGGCCGACATCGGGCCGGCTTGCTGTCCGCATGCGGCCGTGTTGGACGTGCGAGCCGTCCGGATGTGGCCTTCTTGGTGTCTCGTCGCGGATCCCTGGTTAGCATTCCTGGTGGAATCAACGACTTGATCAAACGTTGGTTTCGCAGTTCCGGTAGGAGTATTTTCTTTAACTGAAAGCTGGAGGATTTCGTATGGGAACCAAAGAGAACGGACGAGTTTCCCGGGTCGCCGCGACCCTGGGACTGACCGCTGCCGCTCTGCTCGGAGGGGCCGTACTGGCGGCCCCCGCGAGCGCAGCCCTCGCGGACTCGTGGCAGTCCGCTGACCATGCCTGGTACCCCGCTGACCTGGAGTGGTAGTCCGCTGACTATGACTCGCATGCCGCTGACGCGGAGTGGCAGACCTCCAGGGACTACGACTGGAGCTAGGGCATGTTCGGCGGACACATACCCTGCTGCGCGTCGCCCCAGCGGCACTGTCACTGCGCATCTCATCAGTCGACAGCCAAACCCGGGCTGACTCCTTCTTCGGCCTTGTGCCAGCACCACTGGATGCGCCGCTCGCGACGGGCAGCATCCACCGAACACGCCCTAGCCGAGTCCAACCGGGTACGGGTCCAGCCGACCTGACGAGCACTGCGGTCGACCGTGCCCGGACCCCTGCTTCGCTGAGGGATATCAGCTGATAGGCGGTGCGGCGGGTGCGAACCCGTCGCACCGCTCCGTCCCAGGACAACAAGGAGGTTCCCTTGCCCACCACGACGAAGTCCAGTGGCCTGGTGCTTGGCACGGCGCTCCTGGCCGTGGCCGCGGCGACCGCAGTTGGCGGAGCCGTGCTCTCGGCCCCCGCCCATGCGGCGGGCCCCGCCGCGCAGTCGGCTGATGCCCAGTCAGAGCCCTACTGCGTGCACGAGGCCATCGACGACGCACCCGTCCACGAAGCCCCCGGCGGGGAGGTCATCGACTACATCCCCGGGGGTGAATCGGTCGCCGCACGGCCGGCGGCATCGACCGACTGGATGGAGATCGCGAACACCGGATACGTGCAGGAACGCTTCCTCAGTGACAGGGACGGACCGTGCGTAATCCCCTGAGCCGGCGCGGCGCCACCCTCCACTGAGGAAGCGATCAAGCGCGCTGCGCCGTGAATTCAGCGGATTGATCCTCCGTTGATCTCGAAAATATTGGTTACTGTTCACAGATGTGCATTCAGGAACAGGAGTGAGGATCTTCGTGTACTTCACACAGAAGAGGAAGAACGGTCGTATCGCGCGCGGAGGAGCGGCGTTGGCCCTGGTCACGGCGGCCGTGTTCGGTGGGGCGCTGCTGAGCGCCCCCGCCCAGGCTGCCACCCCCGCGTCAGGCACGGCGCAGAACCAGATCTTTTGCCCCTACGAGGTCAGCGCCGCCGAAGCCTACTTGGTCGCACAGATGGAGCCCACCGCGCCCTTGGTGAGAGTAATGCCCCGAGGGGAGACGTTCTGGGGGACTCCTATTGACGGCTGGGTGAGCGTCGGGAGTGAGGGCTACGTGTCACAAAGTCCCCTGACCCGTACTGGTGATTGCAGGAACCCGTAGCCGACGATTCTCCTGAGCGGACGGTCGGTTCGGTTGCCTCTCCCGCCGGGCCGACCGTCCTTCTCTGTCTCTTGCGCCGCTTCAGTTGGTTAGCCCTTTGAGAAGGGCCCGCAGGCCGAACCGGAACCGGGCCTCGGACTCGGCCTCGTCCGGGGTGTCCTCCTGGCCGGAGTGCCTGACCTGGTGCGCCACCGCTCCCAGGCAGTAGCCGTACAGTGCGTCGCAGGCCCGAGGTACGTCCTCCTCGCCCAACCCGGCCTCGCTGAAGGCCGCGTGCATGAGGGCGCGCGTGTCCTCCTCGCCCAGGGTGTGCGGTGCGCGGTGCATGAGCAGGGACAGCGCACCGGAGTAGGCGAGCAGCCGCCCCCGGTAGGCCTCGGCCCAGGCGGTCAAACGCTCGTCCCACGGGCGGCCGTCCTCGGCGACCTCGGCCGGGGCGGTATCCGAACCCTCCTGCTCCTCCTCCGGCGGCCCCTGCTCCTCGGTCAGGCCGCTGATCACGCGGGCCGTGGTGACGTAGGCGGCGATCGCGTTGAACAGCTGTTCCTTGCCGCGGGGGAAGTGGTGGTAGATCGCCATGGCCTCCACCTCCAGGGCATCGCCGAGCCGGCGCATGGACAACCCGCCCAGCCCGCGCCCGGCGATGATGTGGAGTGCCTCGACGATGATGCGTTCACGGCTGAGGCCCGCGTAGTTCCTGCTCACTGTTGCTGCCTTCCGGGGGACCAGGGGACTGACGGTGTAAAGCTGGCAGTTCTGTCCGCGGGGCGCCAGTACCGACGCACGACCCGGGTCGCCAGATGATCTTGGTCACCCATAGGGTTGCCTCGACACGGCTGACGCTACGCCCCACGGAGAGCGGACATGGCACTTGCCAAGCAGGACAAAGAGGCGGCACGGACCCACCTCGCCGAGGACGAGGAGCGGGCCGAGCGCCTGCCCGGACTCCTGAGGTCGGTGGCCGAGGCGGAGCGGGATCTGGACGGGGCCCGGCAGCGCAACGCGCCGGTAGAGGAGGTCCACGAACGCGGCATGGCACTGGACACCGCGCTGACGGAGGCGATGCGCGCCGCCTACGCCCACGAGCGCACGCTGGTGGGGGTCAAGGGCTACACGGACCGGATCTACCGCCGCAAGCGCCTGGCCCGGCCGAAGGTCCGGGAGGCCACACTGGTCGCTGAAGAGCTCCTCACCGCGCGGGAGACGCACCGGCTGCACGGCATCCCCGGGGTGCCCCGTCCCGTGGTCTGACGACCCCTCACAGAGGTCCCGCGGCCCAAGGTCGTGGGACCTCTCCGCGCCGGGCACCTTCAAGCTGGGGTGGACAGGGGGATAGGTTTGGGGTGCGCCCGGACGAACTCCGGTCGAGAAGCAGGCGAGCCACGTAGGGAGCTAAGAGGGACATGGCGGATTTCATCCGCATTGATCCAGCGTCGAAAGTGCCGCCCTACGAACAGATCAGGGCCGTTGTCGCGATAGCCGCGGCCAACGGGGACCTACCGGTCGGATACCGGCTGCCGACCGTGCGGGCCCTGGCGGGCCAGCTCTCCGTCGCCGTCAACACCGTCGCCCGCGCCTACCGTGAACTCGAACAGGCCGGTGTGGTGGAGACCCGGGGCCGTTCCGGCACCTTCGTGGCCGCGGCCGGGGACGATCAGCGCGCCGAAGCCCTGGCCGCCGCCCGGGCCTACGCCGAGGTCATCACGCGAGTGGGCCTGGACCACGACGAGGCCGTCGAGATTCTCCGGGCGGCGCTGGAGGTCTGACCGTCGCCAGGCCGGGCCCGTGTCCCGGACCTCCCGTGAACGACGTACGATGCGTTCCCGCGGTTCCATGCGGACGGGGTGTTGACCATAACTGGTCGGAACCCCCGCAGAGCGCCCTGAACAGGTACGCTCACCGATATTCTTAGTGCGCGTCGACCTCCCCTCGGGCGGCGTTGAACCCCAACCCCCAAGGAGACTCCCATGAGTAGGAGATCTGGCGGCGGACGGTCATCGGGCGGACGAGGAGGACGTTCCGGCGGCAGGCGCTCCGGCGGCGCCTCGCGGCGCGGCGGCGGTTTCAGCTCCCGTAGCGGCAGCGGCGGATTCGGTTCCCGCGGCGGCGGGGGCTCCGCACGCTCCGGCGGCGGTTTCAGCTCCCGTTCCGGCCGCTCGGCCAGGGCCGGCCGTTCCCCGCGTGCAGCACGTTCCTCGGGTCCGGCGCGGTCCGGCCCCTCGCCCATGGTGGGAGCCGCCTACGCGGCCGGTTCCCGGCCCCGCTGGTACCACTACGGCCGGCGGCGCCACTACGGGCCCGGCTACGGCTATGGCTACGGACCCGGCTACGGTCGGCGGCGCGGCGGCGGTATCGCTGCGATGTTCGGTTGCCTGGCGGTCGCCGGTCTTCTGGTCGTCGTCGTGGTCCTCGCGTTCATCCTCTGAGCCGACGGGCCCGCTCGAGATTTCGTGGCCTCCCCTGAAGAAGTACCGAGAAGGAAACGAGCACAACCCGTGTCCCACCCCCGAACCCTCACCCGTCCCCTCTCCCTGGCCGCCGCCGCGCTGGCCGTGCCGCTGGCCCTGAGCGCCTGCTCAGGGAACAGGGCCGAGATCGACGCCGCCTGCGCCGACATCCGGGAGAACATCAGCGCGGTCGACTTGGCCGCGCAGAGCATCGAAGAGGACATCCTGGTCGACGGTGTTCCCTACCAGGACCAGCACGCGGACGAGCTGGTGGCGCACCTCGACGACGTGGAGCACCTTGAGGCGTACGCCAGCGGTTCCCTCCAGGACGACGCTGCCGAGCGGGCCGACGCCGTCGACGCTGTCCTGGTCGAGCTGGACGACGGTGACGAGGCCGGTCTGGCCGACGCCCTGGACTGGACGGATGAGACCCACGACATGATCCTCGACGCCTGCGACTGACGGGAGCGTGCCGCTTCCACGGACAGCAGGGGGGCGGGGCGGGACCGGCGTGGTCCCTGCCCCGCCCCTTCTGTGCGCCGACGCCCCCGTACTCGCTGACGCCCTCGAGCGGAGGTCTGCTCAGCGGCGCAGGCCGACGACGGAGATGATGTAGAAGGCGATCAGGCCGATCCACACGATGGTGACCCCGGCCGGGCCGACCAGTGTGGCGGTGGCGGCGGTCAACGGAATGCTCAGGCCCAGGCAGACCAGTGACAGCACCATGCGTACGTTGTTCGCCGGTAGCCCGCGACGCTCTTCCCTGGCGCCCAGCTGGCGTGCCACGTGGTGTTTGACGCGTTCCTCGATGGTGTCGTCGACGCGCTCCACGAGGGACGAGGCCACCGCTTCGTCGTATTCGGGGCCGAGTTCACGGCTGGCGCGAAGCGCGGCGGAGATCTCGTCCTGCTGTCGCCGGGAGTCGTTCGTCATTCGACCATTTTCCCACCGGACCGGGGGAAACACAGCGGATGGCGGGAGATACCAGGGGAAGCTCGGGGTTTCCCCTGATGCTCCCGGATACCGGTGGCGGCCACCGGTTTCGGCGGAGCCTTGACAGCGGTGGCCTCGGGCAGCGGTGGAGCCGTTCCCCTTCCGGGAACGGCTCCATACCGTGTCTGCGCTCTTGTCGCGGTTCTCGCGATGGTCGCCCTGGCGGCCTGTGCGCCCTAGCTGGCGAAGTCCAGCAGCTGCTGGGCCCGGCTCGGGTGCCGCAGCTTGGACAGCGACTGCTTCTCCAACTGCCGGATGCGCTCTCGGGTGAGCCCCAGGTGCTTGCCGATCTCGTCCAGCGTCCGCGGGCGGCCGTCCATCAGGCCGAACCGCAGGGACATGATGGTCGCCTCTCGCGGCTCCAGGTCCGACAGTGCGTTGCGCAGCTGGTCGGCCATGATCTGGCGGTCGACCACCTCGGAGGCCTCAGAGGCGTCCACGTCCTCGATCAGGTCACCGATGCGGGTCTCGCCGTCCTCACCGATGGTGGAGTCGAGGCTGATCGGCTGGCGGGTCACCCGCAGCAGTTCCTCGATCTGGGTCGGGGTCTTGTCCAGCTCCAGTCCGAGCTCCTCGGGCGTGGGTTCGCGACCGAGCGCCTGGTGCATGTCGCGCTCCAGACGGCTCACCTTGCTGAGCAGCTCCAGAACGTGCACGGGCAGGCGGATGGTGCGGGCCGAGTCGGCGAACCCGCGCTGGATCGCCTGGCGGATCCACCACATGGCGTAGGTGGAGAACTTGAAGCCCTTGGTGTAGTCGAACTTCTCGACCGCGCGGATCAGGCCGAGGTTGCCTTCCTGGACCACGTCCAGCAGCGACATTCCCCGGTCGCTGTACTTCTTGGCCACCGACACGACCAGGCGCAGGTTGGCCTCGAGCATGTGCGACTTGGCCTTGCGGCCGTCCTCGGCGACCCATTCGAGCTCGTCACGCTCGACGTCGGCCATCGGGACGGTCTCGTCGACCTCGCCGTGCTGCCCCAGCCGGTACTCGGCGTAGAGCCCGGCCTCGACGCGCTTGGCCAGGTCCACCTCCTGCTCGGCGGTGAGCAGCTGACGCCGCCCGATCGCCTTGAGGTAGGTGTGGACCGAGTCGCCCATGGCGGGTGACTGGTCGTCCAGGTCGGCCTCGCCGGTGTCCGGGTCGGTGTTGACCTGAGCGGTCTCGGTCTTCTTGGTGCGTCGCGAGGAGCGGGGCTTCCTCCGGGTGGAGGCGCTCTTGCGCGCAGCGGCCTTGGGTGCCTCGTCAGTGTCGGGCACCGTCGCGATGAGAGTGTTTTCCAGCACGTCGTCCTCGGCGTCAGGGTCGGCCACCATCGCGGAGTCGTCGCCCCCGTTGGCGAGTCGGACCCCGTTATCGGTGAGTTCACGCAGGATGGAGCGGCCGTCACTGGAGGTGACTCCGGCCGCTGAGAAAGCAGTACGTAGTTCGGAGAGGGACAGGTGTCCCTGAGCGCGCCCCTGGGCTATCAGGTCGGTCAGGGCCTCGTGGGCGACGTGGCCCTCTTTCTGAGCGTTGCCAACGGGGGCTTCGGCCTCATGGTCCGAAGCGGCTAGGGCAGTGCTCGTCATGTGGGCACCTCCCTCCCTTCCAAGACGTGTGGCACGTGGCGGAGGGTTCCCGCCGACTGGACGCGCCAATATGTCCAACGTGTCGGCGAGTCAAATGTTCCCTGTCTCGATTGGATATCGACGAGGGTGGCATAGATCACTGTGCCATGAGTGGCGGAATAAGGATCTGTGCGGGTAAAGCAACTCGCTCGGCTTAGGTGCTCGAAGCGCCGTGTGGTGGGCGTTCCTGGCGCAGGGGAGGTCGCAGGGCTGCGGATGATTGGACCGATGGCTGCCGCCAACTGCGGACCTCCTTGGGAGAGGGGCCGAAGATACCGGATACTCAGGTAGACGCCAGGGAGCTTTCGGAAGTTCCCCGCCTTCCGGACACGGTCACGGAAATCACTGTCCGTAGGCGCGAGGAAGCGTCGCGCACCCCGATCCACGCTGGTATCGATGGGCGCCGACGGCTCCGGGGGCGGCACCCGCTGGGGCCCAGGGTCCCACGTGTGCGGACTGCACCGGTAAACGCCGCTTCGCACCACCTGGGGGAGTGTGTGGCCAGCGGGATGCCCGGAGCGGGGGCAGGCGGCGGGGCAGAGGGCTGGGTCAGGAGGCGGCCGTGCGCAGCGCGACCAGGTCCGGCTTGCCCGATGCCAGCATCGGCAGGGCGGCGCGGACCTCCAGTTCACGCGGGGCCGCGTAGGCGGGCAGCCGTTCGCGCACCCAGGCGCGGAGCTCCTCGAGGGTCGGCGGGTCCTCCGGGTCTGCGGGGACCACGACCGCGCTCACCCGCTCACCCCACTCTGGGTCGGGGCGGCCCACCACCACGGACTCCGCGACGGCGGGGTGTTCGGCCAGCAGGTGGTTCACCTGGCCGGGGACCACTTTGTGACCACCGGTGTTGACCACCTCGTCCATCCGGCCCAGAACGCTCAGGCGGCCGTCCTCACCGAACCGCCCCAGGTCGTTGGTGCGCAGCCACACCGTCCCGGCGCCGTCGGTGGCCAGTGCCCGCGCGTCGCCCGCGACGCCGGGCGGCATGCGGTATCCGCTGAGCAGCATAGGGCCGCCGAGCAGAATGCGTCCGGTGACGCCGGTATCCGGCCCAGCGGCTTCCGGCTCGTGGGTCGGCTCGCCGTCTGGCCCATCGGTCGACTCGTCGGCCTCGATCCGGGCCAGGGCCCCGGCCAGGGGAGTGCCGTCGTAGACGCACCCGCCGCAGGTCTCGCTCATGCCGTAGGTGGTCATGACCCGGCCGCCGGCCTCGCGCGCCGCCGCCAGCAGCGCGGGTTCGGCGGCGGCACCGCCGATCAGGATGGTGCCGAACACCGACAGGTCGGCGCCGGAGGCCAGGAGGCGGCGCAGTTGGGTGGGGACCAGCGAGACGTGCGGGCGCAGCCGGTGCGCCAGCTCCTTCACTGTGTCGGGGTCGAAGGCGGCGTGCACGGCTTCGGTACCGGTGACGATCGCGCGCATCATCACCTGGATCCCGGAGATGTGCCCGGCGGGCAGGACACACAGCCAGGTGTCGCCCTCAGCGGCGCCGATCCGGGCCACGGAGGAGCGCGCGGAGGCGAGGAGGGCGCGCGCGGACAGTTCCACGCCCTTGGGGTGCCCGGTGGAGCCGGACGTCGTGATGACCAGTGCGGCGCCGGGGCCCGCGGGAAGCCCGTCTTCGAGGGCGGAGACGCCGTCGGGGGTACGCAGCGACGAGGGGCGCATGGCGTCGAGGAGATCGGCCGCGCGGGTGTCGGGTGTGCCGTCGGGGATCGGCAGGAGGGCGGGACCGGTGCCGTCCAGCGCGTCGCGGAGCAGCGGGTTCAGGTCCTCGGGTGACAGCCCGCGTACCGCCTGGAGGGGGCGCTCACCCTCGGAAGCGGGGACCTGGGACCGGTGTTCGTCTGCTCGTGTCACGGTCGTCCAGCGTATGCCGGGAAAGCGAGCGGACCGTCCAACGGGTCCGGCTGCCGGGTGCGTGCCTGTCTGTCCCGGCCCGCCTGGCAGAATGCGTAGGGTTGACGCTTGGACGCCGGGCCTGGTCGCCCGGAAGCATCCGCGCCGTCCCCGTCCCCGTCCCCGTGAGGAGAAACAGTAGCCGTGAGCAGCGTGATCGACTGGCAGCGGTCGGGCGAGTATTCCGACATCATCTACGAGACCGCGGAGGGCATCGCCAAGATCACGATCAACCGCCCAGAGCGGCACAACGCCTTCCGCCCCCAGACGCTCTTCGAGCTCCAGACGGCGTTCAACATCGCCCGGGACGACTCGAACGTCGGTGTGATCATCTTCACCGGCGCCGGCGACCAGGCGTTCTGCTCCGGCGGTGACCAGAAGATCCGCGGCGACGACGGCTACATCGGCGACGACGCCGTGGCTCAGAAGGGCATCGGCCGCCTCAACGTGCTGGACCTGCAGGTGCAGATCCGTCGCCTGCCCAAGCCGGTGATCTGCATGGTCGCGGGCTGGTCCATCGGTGGCGGAAACGTGCTGCAGGTCTGCTGCGACCTGACCATCGCGGCAGACAACGCCAAGTTCGGGCAGACCGGGCCGCAGGTCGGTTCCTTCGACGGCGGTTACGGCTCCTGGCTGCTGGCCGAGACCGTGGGCCTGAAGAAGGCCCGGGAGATCTGGTACCTGTGCCGCCAGTACAGCGCCCAGGAGGCGCAGGACATGGGCATGGTCAACACCGTGGTGCCGCTGGCGGACCTGGAGAAGGAGACCGTGCAGTGGGCGCGCGAGATGCTCGAGAAGTCGCCGCTGGCGCTGCGCATGGTCAAGGGCGCGATCAACGCCGTCAGTGACGGTGCCGCCGGGATGCAGCAGTTCGCGGGGGACGCGACGATGCTCTACTACATGAGCGAAGAGGCCCAGGAGGGGCGCGACGCCTTCAAGGAGAAGCGACGCCCCGATTTCGACAAGTTTCCGCGTCGCCCGTGACAGCGCTCCCGGAGCCGGACCCGGCGGGGGAGGACGCTGCGGGCAGGGCCTTCGCGATCGGTCTGCGCAACCGCTTCCGCGGCGTCACCGTCCGGGAGGGCATGCTCGTGCGCGGCCCCGCCGGGTGGGGTGAGTTCTCGCCCTTCGCCGAATACGGGCCGCGCGAGGCCTCGCGCTGGTGGGCCGCCTGCCGGGAGGCGGCCCACCGGGGCTGGCCGGAGCCACTGCGCGAGCGGGTGCCGGTCAACGTGACCGTGCCCGCCGTGGACCCCGAACGCGCAGCCGGGATCGTGGCCGCCGGAGGCTGTGCCACGGCCAAGGTGAAGGTGGCCGAGAAGGGCCAGGACTGGCGTGCGGACGTGGCCCGGGTGGAGGCGGTTCGCGCCGCGATCGGCCCCTCGGGGCGGGTGCGGGTGGACGCCAACGGCGCCTGGGACGTGGACACCGCTGTGCGGATGACGCGCGAGCTGGACCGGTTCGACCTGGAGTACGTGGAGCAGCCGTCCGCGACCCTGGAGGAGCTGGCCCGGGTCCGACGCCGCGTGGACGTCCCCGTCGCCGCGGACGAGTCGATCCGCCGAGCGGAGGACCCCCTGCGGGTGCGGGCGTCCGAGGCCGCGGACATCGTCGTGCTCAAGGTCCAGCCCTTGGGCGGTGTGCGCGCCGCGCTGCGGGTGGCCGAGGCCTGCGGCCTGCCGGTGGTGGTCTCCAGCGCCGTGGAGACGTCGGTGGGCCTGGCCGCCGGGGTGGCACTGGCTGCCGCCCTGCCAGAGCTCCCGTACGCCTGCGGACTGGCGACCATGCAGATGCTGACCGCCGACGTCACGTCGGATCCGCTGCTGCCGGAGCACGGTTCGCTGCCGGTCCGCCCGGTGGCCGTGGACGAGGCGGCGCTGCGGTCGGTCGAGACCGACCCCGGCGCCTGGCGGGAGCGGGCGGCGGCAGCCGAGGCCGCCGGAGGCACGGAGACTGTCGCGGATTCCGGCACCGCTGCGACCGAAGCCGTCGGACCGGAGCGGTCCGACCCGCGGTGACGGGAAAGTGGCACACGGTGGCGGTGGCGACCCCGATAGGCAAGAGATCACAGCCGGGCCGGGTCGCCCATCGCGACCGAACGGGGTTCACTGGAAGAGTGGGGAACCGTGCGTACTCGGGCGCGTGATCGGCGCACCGGGTAGGGCAGTGGAGTAGGGACCGGGAACAGGGGAGCCGTACGGTCGGGTCGGATCGCGCGGTCAAACTGGCACACACCTTGACGAACGAAAGTTTTTGATGAATCCGTCTACCGCCCTGGCGCGGGTCCTCGTCGACGAACTCGCGCGCTGCGGGTTGGTCGAGGCCGTCGTCGCGCCCGGGTCCCGCTCGACCCCCTTGGCGCTGGCCCTGGTCGCACATCCCGGGATCCGGGTCCACGTGCGGGTGGACGAGCGTTCCGCGTCCTTCCTCGCACTGGGTCTGGCCCGTGCCTCACGCCGTCCTGTGGCCGTGGTGTGCACCTCCGGCACTGCCGCCGCCAACTTCCACCCGGCGGTGATGGAGGCGGACGAGAGCGGTGTCCCGCTGCTGGTCCTGACCGCCGACCGGCCGCCGGAGCTGCGCGGTACCGGCGCCAACCAGACAGTGGACCAGATCGGCCTGTACGGCGGTGCGGTCCGCATGTTCGCCGAGGTCGGCACCCCCGACCCGGCCCCGGGCATGGTGGCCTACTGGCGTTCGCTGAGTTGTCGCGCCTGGGGTTCGGCCGTCGGAGGCCAGCCCGGACCGGTCCACCTCAACGTGGCCTTCCGCGACCCGCTCACCCCCGATGAGCCCGCGGACAGTCCGGCGTGGACGGCCCCGATCGACGGGCGCCCGGGCGGCCGCCCCTGGATCGGCCGGCCCGGTCCCGTCGCCGAACCGGCTCCCTTCGAGCTTCCGTCCGTGGAGCGGGGCGTCATCGTGTGCGGTGACGGCGACTACGATCCGGTGCCCTTCCTGGCCCTGTCCGAGCTGACGGGCTGGCCCCTGCTCGCCGAGCCCACCTCCAACGCCCGCCGGGCCGGCGCGGTCTCCACTTACCGGCAGCTGCTGGCCGCTCCGGGGTTCGCCGCCGAGCACACGCCCGAGCTGGTCGTGAGCGTGGGGCGCCCCAACCTGTCCCGCCAGACCCTGGCATACCTGCGCCGTGCCGAACGGCACGTGGTGGTGACCGCCGGTGCGGTGGGCGACCCCGCCGCGAGCCTGGCCAACGCCTTCTCCGACCCCGCGCGGACCGCCACGGACGTGGTGCCCGCGGTCGTGCCCCCCGCGGGGCTCGATTGGGAATCCCCCCAGCGCACCGACTGGTCCCGTTCCTGGGAACGGGCCGAGACCGCGGGTCGGGCCGCGGTCGACGGTGTACTGGACGCCGACGAGGCGCTCTCCGAACCCCGCCTCGCCCGCGACCTGGCTTCCCAACTGACCGAGGGGTCCTTGCTGTTCGCCGGGTCCAGCATGCCCATCCGCGACCTCGACGCCACGATGGGCGCCCGCTGCGGCGTGCGTCTGGTGGGCAACCGGGGGGTGAGCGGCATCGACGGGACCGTGTCGACGGCGGTCGGTGCGGCCCTGGCCCACCAGGCCGAGAGCGAGGGCCGCGCCTACGCGCTGCTCGGCGACCTGGCGGTGCTGCACGACCAGAACGGGCTGATCATCGGCCCGGGTGAGCCGCGCCCGGACCTGGCGATCGTCGTGGTCAACAACGACGGCGGCGGGATCTTCTCGGGGCTGGAGCAGGCGGGCCACCCCGACTTCGATCGGGTCTTCGGGACCCCGCACGGGGTGTCGATGGAGCGGGTCGCCGCCGTGGCCGACCTGCCCTACACCCGCGTCGAGTGGGCCACCGACTTGCCCAAGGCCCTCCTGGGTGAGGGCCTGCGCATCGTCGAGGTGTGTACGACCAGGGCGGGCAGCGCGGCCCTGCGCCGCCGCCTGCAGGACGCCGTGGACACCGCGGTCCGCGGCCTGTACTAGTGCTTCGAGTAGTGCGTTGAGCCCCGCGGCGAGGCAGCCCGGTGGCCCGACCCGTCCGCTTCGCGGAACCGGGGAGGGGCCACCGGGGCCGGGTCAGACCGCGGGTGCCTGGGAGCCGTCCAGGATCTCCAGCAGCACGTCGACGTAGTCGGTGATGATGCCGTCGACACCCATGTCGACGGCCCGCTCCATGTCCTCGGGCTCGTTGACCGTGTAGACGTGGACCTCCATGCCCGCGTCCTGCACGGCCTCGACGTAGTCACCGTCGATCTGGGCGTGGTTCGGGTTGACCTGGTCGGCCCACGCGTAGTCCTCGAGCTCGTCCTCGGGCACGATCCCCAGCAGCCCGTGCGGGACGTGGTCCGGGTAGAGCTCGCGTGAGCTCTCTACGACGTCCCAGTTGAAGTCCTGGATCGCGAGCCGGTCGTAGCCGGGCTTGCCGGGCAGCGAACCCGGGGCGAGGAACCACGGGTTGTCGTGGATGACCTCTGCGACGTCCTCCTCAATGCCGGGGTGGAGCTCGGACTCCTTGATCTCCAAGAGGAAGCCGAGGTGCAGGTCCTTCATGAGGTCCAGCCCCTCTTGGAGGGTGGGCACAGGCTCGCCCGCGAACTCCTCGTCGAACCAGGAGCCGGCGTCGAGCTTGCTGATCTCCTCCATGGTGAAGTCGGCGACGTCGTAGGAGTCCCGGTCCGGGAAGACCTCTTCGACGTCCGTGGTGCGGGTCAGGTCCTCGTCGTGCATGAAGATGAGCTCACCGTCCGCGGTGCGCTGCACGTCGGTCTCGATGGTGCTGGCACCGAGTTCGGCGGCCACCTCGATGGCGACGAGGGTGTTCTCCGGCGCGTATCCGGACGCTCCGCGGTGGGCGACGTCGAGGACGTCCGGGCCGGGCGGCCCGGACGGACCGGCGGTCGTGGTTGATTCCCCGGCTTCGGGCGCGGGGTCGGCGCTCGCCACACCCGTGAAACCGAAAACGGCCATCGCGGAGCTTGCCGCGACGACCGTGGTGTAACGCAGCGCGGTTCTCAGCCGCGCGTCGATGCCGGTACGGGGACGGGGATGGTCAGGCATGATCCGGGGGGTGTCGGACACAGTGCTCCTCTAGTCATGGCAGGACCGGGTGACCCGATGTGCTCCGTGCCGGGTCGCCACTGCTGCCAGTCCCGATGGGTCTCGGACGGGCGATGCGCAGTGTGAACGAATCGCCCAGACCGGGTATTAAAACCCCCAAGCATTCACAAAGCAATACCCAGGGATCGTCTTTCACTGTCGCGACGTCGGCTGACGCGGGCGTGACCTGTGAACTAACTCCGTCGGGAGGATTGAGGAACGCCGGATATCCGCACCTCAGCAGTGGGTCCGGTTCCGGCACCGGAGCACGTGGGGGAGGCACCCGGCCAGCGGGTGCCTCCCCCACGTCTGCCGCAAGAGTCCGCGCTGCCGGATCAGCGGCGCAGGACGTCCGTCAGGTCGAACTCCAGCTGCACCGGTGCGGAGGTCTTGAGCGTCCCGCGGTGCACGGTCGGCCGACCGCAGTCGCCGGAAGGGCTGCCCGGGTCGGCTTCAGCGCGCCTCCCAACAGGTTGGGCCGGTTCTTCAACTGAGCACCGAGGGCTTTCGCTTCGCTTCGGCTCGGGTCGGTGCTCTACCTGTGCCTTGCCCGGTGGGCGACCAGTTCGATATCCAGGTTGCAGGGGGCGCTGGCCTTGAGCTGCTCCCGATGGACTCCGGTCAGTACGTACGTGCCGTGGACCGGGTCCAGTTCGTACACGTAAGCCACCGCTGTGGCGCCGTTCTCCTGCTCGACCAACCAGAAGTGGGGGATGCCCGCCTCCGCGTAGATCTCGGGCTTTCGCTTGCGGTCCCGCTGTTCCGACTCCGGTGAGACGACCTCGACGGCCAGGCGAACCTCGTCCGCGTTGACCCGGGTGAGGTCCATGTCGTCGGGGTCGTTCGCCTGGATCAGCATGATGTCCGGTTCAGGCCGCTGTCTCGGACCCAAAACGACCGTCAACTCCCTCTCGACCGCCAAGTTCTGAGGGACTTGCTCGATCATCTGGAGTTCGAGCGACCTGAGCATGCGCAGATGGAAGCGCTTCTGCGGACTCACAAGGACCAGATTTCCGTCGATGAGTTCGGTGTGCGGCGGAAGATCCGGGATGCGGTCGAGGTCGTCGGCCGTGAAACCGTCCTGCGGTGGCATGGGGAGGACCACGTGGTCGTCGCCCTCGGACGCTTGTTGCCCGGCCACAGTCGGAGCGGACATGTGACTGCCTCCAGTCGTCGGATCGTTCTCGTCGCTCACCGTAGCCATCCCGCCGTCCCGTCAGGGTGCTTTTCTGGCATTGTCCTACCCGGAGCCCGATCCGGCACCCGCGGCCGGGGCCTGGGCGCGCGGGTGACTGAGCCATCGGTGAGGCAACCGCTCGTTGAGGAGGAGCTGTGGCCGAGTGGGAGACCCGTCAAAAGGCGTTGTGCTACGTGGTGCGCGACGGGCGGCTGCTGGTCTTCCGGCACGTGGACCACTCCCTGGAGGAGGTCGGCCTGCAGGTCCCGGCGGGGAGCGTCCGTCCCGAGGAGCGCCCGGAGGCCGCTGCCCTGCGCGAGGCCCGCGAGGAGACCGGTCTGGACGGCCTGCGCGTCGTACGCGCGCTGGGCGTGACGGAGTACGACGTGGCTCCGTACCGGTTCGAGTTCCAGCGCAGACACGTCTTCCAGCTGGCAGTCGAGGGTCCGGTACCCGAGCGCTGGACCTCGGTCGAGGAGCACGACGGGGAAGGGGAGCCGACCCGGTTCGAGTGCTTCTGGATCTCCTTGGCGGCGGGACACGTACTGCAGTCCGGCCAGGGTGCGCTGCTTGGTCGGCTCTTCGCCTGAACGCCGAGACGGTTTCCAGGGGCTTTCGACTCCGTTCGGCCCTGTGCTCTCCTCGGATGCCCGAGGAGACACGCCGGGCTGAACTGGGCGGTGCTCCTGGACCGGGGTGCGGGGGTAGGCAAGGATCACTCTGAGGTCCTACTGTGCGCACTCGCTCTCAATCACAGAGTAGTCAACTGACCCGTGTGTGGGAGTTGTGTGTCCGTTCATCCTGGTTTCACCGGTGCGTGTGGAGCCTCGGACAGGGTCGAGAGCGACCGGCAGGACCTTCTGCCCGACCGCCTCCGGCCCCCACCCCGCACTCCGGGGAGCCGGAGGAGCAGTCACGATCCGCGAGGAGAACGAGTGCCCGAATCCGCGCCCCGCCGCCGACTCCTGCCCCTGCTCGGAGTCGGCGGCGGCCGTTCCCCCAAGACCTGCCTGTACCGCTGCGGCAACGCCTGCTTCCACCCGGCGCCCAACAAGAGCGACAACCCCTACTTCGGTGACATCTTCCAGGGGGTCCTCTCCCGCAGGACCGCGCTCAAGGGCGCCGCGGTAGGCGCCGGGGCCAGCGCCCTGGGGCTGGCAGCCCTGAGCCCGGCCGCCGCCGACCGCGCACCCAACCGCCCCCACCCCTCGCCCCGGCCCGCGTTCCAGAGCGTCCAGCCCAACACCGAAGACGTCGTCACCGTCCCGGAGGGCTACGACCACCACGTCATCGTCCGCTGGGGCGACGCGGTGGAGCCCGACGCACCCGAGTTCGACTTCGAGAACCAGACCGGTGAGGCCCAGGCCAAGCAGTTCGGCTACAACTGCGACTACGTCGGCTTCTTCACGCTCGACGACAACCGCGGCCTGCTGTGGGTCAACCACGAGTACACGAACGAAGAGCTGATGTTCGCCGGTTACACCGATGGGGACGACGCCGACCCGGAGTGGATCCGGGTGGCCATGGCCGCCCACGGCGGATCCGTGGTGGAGTTGGAGCGGGTCGGCGACACCGGCGAGTGGCACATGGTGGAGGGCGACCGCCCCTTCAACCGGCGGATCACCCCCGAGACGCCCTTCCGGGTCAGCGGCCCCGCCGCCGGGCACGAGCTGCTGCGCACCGAGGCCGACCCGGAGGGGACCACGGTCCTGGGAACCCTCAACAACTGCGCGGGCGGGATGACCCCGTGGGGCACCATCCTCAGCGGTGAGGAGAACTTCCACCAGTACTTCGTCGGCGCCCCCGACTCGGAGGAGCACGCCCGTTACGGCCTGCCCACCGACTACTCCGGCCGCCGGTGGGACCGCGTGGACGAGCGCTTCGACCTGGCCAAGCACCCCAACGAGGCCAACCGCTTCGGCTACATCGTGGAGATCGACCCGCACGACCCGGACTCCACCCCGGTCAAGCGCACCATGCTCGGCCGCTTCAAGCACGAGGGCGCCAACGTCAACATCACCGAGGACGGCCGGGTCGCCGCGTACATGGGGGACGACGAGCGCTTCGACTACATCTACAAGTTCGTCAGCGCCAAGAAGTACGTCGAGGGCTCCCGCAAGCACAACATGGCCCTGCTCGACACGGGCACCCTGTACGTCGCCCAGCTCACCGGGAACAGCCCCGAGGAGGAGATCGACGGCACCGGGGCCCTGCCCTCGGACGGCGAGTTCGACGGCACCGGCGAGTGGACCCCGCTGTGCACGGACACCGAGAGCTACGTCGACGGCTTCTCCGTCGCCGAGGTCCTCGTCCACACCCGGCTGGCGGCAGACCAGGTGGGCGCCACCAAGATGGACCGGCCCGAGGACTTCGAGCCCAGCCCGGTCACCGGCAAGGTCTACTGCGCCTTGACCAGCAACGACGCGCGCGAGCCCGGCCAGGCCGACGAACCCAACCCGCGCGGCCCCAATAAGTACGGCCACATCCTCGAGATCATCGAGGACGGCGGCGACTCCGGCGCCACCACCTTCAGCTGGATCGTGCCCATCGTCTGCGGCGACCCTGAAGACGAGAGTACTTACTTCGCGGGCTACGACAAGTCCAAGGTCATGCCGATCGCGACGCCCGACAACGTGGCCTTCGACAAGCAGGGCAACCTGTGGATCGCCACGGACGGCCAGCCCAGCACCCTGGACACCAACGACGCGCTGCACGTCGTTCCCGTCGAGGGACGTTTCCGGGGTGAGCTGCGCACCTTCGCCACGTCGCCGTTCGAGGCGGAGACCTGCGGCCCGCTGATCACCGAGGACCAGAAGACCGTCTTCCTGGCCCCGCAGCACCCGGGCGAGAACGGCACGGCCGAGGAACCGACCAGCACCTGGCCCGACGGCGACTTCCCACGTCCGTCGGTGGTGTGCGCCTGGCACACGGGTGGCCGCGACGTCGGTACCTGATCGACCGCAGAGCGCCGGGCCCGCGCGGCCCGGCCGGCACAGGCCACCGGCCCCGGTCCTCTCCGTCGTGGGGGAGGGACCGGGGCCGGTTCGCGTCTGGGGCCCGGTCGGGTCGGGCCCAACCCGCCCGCAGCCAGGGTCAGGCCAGGGCGGCGGCACCCGCCTTGAGCCGCGCGGCCACCTCCGCCAGGCGGCGGCCCTGGTAGCGGGCGGCGTCCAGGACCGCGTCGGTGGGCTCCCCGGTGCCGCCGACGTGGGAGGTGCCGTACGGGTTGCCGCCGGCCGGGTAGACGGCCGGGTCGGTGTAGCCGGGCGGGACGATGACCGTGCCCCAGTGGTAGAAGGTGTTGTGCAGGGCGAGCAGGGTGGCCTCGTTGCCCCCGTGGGCGTTGATCGCGCTGGTGAAGCCGGTGGCGGGCTTCCCGGCAAGTGCGCCCCCCTGCCACAGTCTCGCGGGTGTGGTGTCGATGAACTGCTTCAGCTGCGAGGAGATGTTGCCGAACCGGGTGGGTGAACCGAAGGCGAAGGCGTCGGCCCACTCCAGGTCGTCGGGTGTGGCCTCCGGGATGTCGGCGGTGGCGTCCAGGTGTGCGCGCCAGGCCGGGGTCGAGTCGATGGCGGCGGCGGGTGCGAGCTCGGGTGCCCGCAGGAGCCGGACCTCGGCGCCCGCCTTCTCCGCTCCCTCGGCGAGTGCTTCGGCGAGGCTGTGCACGTTTCCGGTGGAGGAGTAGTAGACCACCGCGACCTTGGCGTTCATCGAATGGAGTCCTTTCCCTGAAGGTGTGCGGCGAGTGCCTTCGTGGCACGGACCGCAAAGTGGATAGTTATCCGCTTGGCTGGTTTCGAGTAAACCGGATAGCTATCCGTTTTTCAAGGGAGATTCTGAACCGGGCCGGAGAAGTCCGTTAGGGTCGGTTCCATGACCGGACCAGAGCTGCCCCTGATGGGCCAGGAACAGTCGCCGCCGGGGCGCGCCGACGCCTTGCGCAACCGGCGCGCGATACTGGACGCGGCCCAGCGGCTGTACGCGGAGCAGGGGCCCGGGGCCGTGACCATGAACGCCGTCGCCCGCGCCGCGGGCATGGGCGTGGGGACGGTCTACCGCCGCTTCGGGGACGTCGGCCAACTCCTCGCCGCTCTCATGGACGAGGACGAGCGGCACTTCCAGGAGTCGTTCCTGAACGGCCCCCCGCCGCTGGGCCCGGGCGCTCCGGCGCACGAACGCCTCCGCGCCTTCCTGCACGCGCTGACCGACCGGATGGTCGAGCGGTTCGGAATCATGCGCGCCGTCGAGGAGGCCGAGGCAGGCGCCCGGCACAGCGGGGGCGCCTACCTGGCCATGCACGCCCACGTGAGCATACTTCTGCGCGAATCCCGCCCGGGCACGCAGACCGAGGTCCTGGCGCACATGCTGCTCGCGCCTTTCGTGCCCAGCCTCCTAGGGCACCTCATCGAGGAGCGGGAGATCGACGTGGACACGGTCAAGAAGGGGATCGACGACCTCCTGGGGGCCGACCTCTCAGGTGAGCACCACTAGAGGACCCGCTCGAAACAGAGGGAGCTGGGCTCGTCCGCGTAGGCGCCGAAGGCGGGGATGGGTGTGTAGCCCGACCTCGTGTAGAACCGCACCGCGTCCGGTTGGCGGTCGCCGGTCTCCAGCCGCAGGCACTTCCAGTCGCGCCCGCGCGCCCACTCCTCCAGCGTGTGCAGCAGCGCCGCGGCCGCACCCGAACCGCGGCTCTCCGGCCGTACGTACATGCGCTTGACCTCTCCGAACCCGTCGCCCAGATCGCGCAGGCCACCGCAGCCCACGGCCACTCCGTCGGCGTCGCGCACTACCGCGAACACCGCCATGTCACCGGCGGAGGGCGGGGTACCCGGTTCGGAGTCGGGGGTGCCGTAGCGTTCGGCGATCTCCCGCCGCTGCCCGTCACGCAGACCGGTGGCCTCGGGGTCGTCCCAAGGGACCAGGTGGACGTTGATGGCGGGCCGCTCGATACGCATCCCTCGACCATGCCGCGCCGGTGTTTCACCGGCGTTTCACCGGCGTGAACAGGGGGCTCTCAAGCTCTCGGGAACCTTCAGGCCCTTGGAGCCCTCAGGCCCCGGGGTCGGTGAGGGCCTCGCGCATCACTCGGAACTTGGACTCCGCCTCGGCCACCTCGGAGGCGGGCTCCGAGCCCGCGACGATCCCGCACCCGGCGAACAGCCGTGCGCGTGCGCCGTCGACGCGGGCGCACCGCAGCGCGATACCCCACTCGGCGTTGCCCGCGCCGTCCAACCAGCCGACCGGACCGGCGTACCCGCCCCGGTCCATGCCCTCGACCTCGGCGATCAGCCGCATCGCCGCTTCGGTGGGTGTTCCGCCCACGGCGGCCGTGGGGTGGAGGGCGGCCACGGCGTCCAGCGCGGACACGCCGGGGGAGAGGCGGGCGTGCGCCCGGGTGGCCAGGTGTTGGACGTTGGCGAGCTTGAGCAGGTGCGGCCAGGCGGGGACGGCCAGTTCTTCGGTGAGCGGTCCCAGCGCGGTGCGCAGCGAGTCAACCGCCAGCCCGTGCTCTTCGACGTCCTTGGCCGAGGACAGCATCTCCTGGCCCAGCTGGTGGTCGGCTCCGGGATCCTCACCTCGGGGGCGGGTCCCGGCCAGCACCAAGGAGGTGAACTGGTCCCCCTCCTGCCGCAGCAACAGCTCAGGGGTGGCTCCGACCATGCCGTCGACGGAGAAGGTGAAGCAGTCGGGAAAGCCGGCGCTCAGCCGCTCCAGCAGGGCGCGCACGTCGATGGGGGAGCAGGTGTCGGCGACCGCGTCGCGCGCCAGCACGGCCTTCTCCAAAGCACCGGAGCGGATGCGCCGGACGGTTCCGGCCACGGCCTCCATCCATGCGTCCCGGGTCAGTGAACCGGGGTGCCACTCCAGGGGGCCGATCGGGCGGGGCACAGAGGTGGGGCGCAGCAGTTCCTCGGGGTGGGCGCCGGGCTCCTCAGTGACGGTGGTCAACCAGGTACGGCCGCCGCGGCGGCCCACGACCACGCGGGGCACGATCAGCGCGGAGCCGTGCGAGGTGGGCGCGAACGTGAACGTGCCGAAGGTGACCAGCCCGGTGCCGGGCAGTCCGACCTCGTCGTGGACGTCCGCGTGCTCCAACAGGTCGCCGAACCAGCGGGCGGCCGCCTCGAACCGGGCGGTGTCGGTGGGCGGGGTCCCCTCTGGTTGGGGCACCGGGTCGAAACGCGCGGCCTCGCCCCAGCCCACGATGCCGTCGTCACCGTTCAGCCAAGCCAGGGAGGAACCGGCGGGCAGGCGCCGGACGAGGCTGTCGGCGGGATCGCGCAGGGTGACGGTGCGGATGAACAGTTTCGGCTGGCCGGGTTCGTGCGGGCCCGTGGTCTGCGTGCTTGGGACGGCGTTCACAGGAGTCGAGTCTAGGACGTCGACCGGGGCGTTGTGTCCGGGTCCGTCGCAGGTCGGGTGGCACCTGGCCCGCCCGGTTCCCGAGCGTGCTTCGGCGGAGGCTGTCGTGGAGCGGTGGGGACTCTTTACCCTGGGGAGGGTGTAGGAGTCCCTGAAGCCCCTCCGGTGCGGTGCTTCGTTGACCTGCAAAAACATTCCCGTGAGCCGGAGGATGCGACCTTATCCACAGATTGGCCGAATTGTGTCCGAATATTGACATCTTCCTCTACTCTGGGTCGCGGCGCGGCGCCAGGGGGACGGCGGTGCGCGAACTGCTCAGAGGAGATGTGTAGATGCGTTCGATGGCACGGGCCGTGACCACGCCGCGCGCCAAGGTGCGGTGGGCGGCGATCGCCGCCGCGACCACAGTGCTTCTGGCCGGGTGCTCCACCAAAGGTGGCGACTCCTCGGCCGACGCCCCCGAACCCGGTGGCGAGGGACTGGCGGCCCCCGCGCTCTGCGAGGCCGACGGTGACAAGCGCGAGATGCGCGGCGCCTGGCTCACCACCGTCCGTAACATTGACTGGCCCTCCGAGCCGGGCCTGTCCGAGGAGGAGCAGAAGGCCGAGCTCGACGAGTACCTCGACGAATCCGTGGAGATGGGTTTGAACTCCGTCTTCCTGCACGCCCGGCCCACCGCCGACGCCGTGTACGAGTCCGACATGGAGCCCTGGGCCCGCTACCTCACCGGCGAGCAGGGTGGCGACCCCGGATACGACCCGCTGGAGTACGCGGTCGAGGAAGCGCACAAGCGCGGCCTGGAGATGCACGCCTGGTTCAACCCGTACCGCGTGGGCCTGCAGGACCCGGACATCGAGAACCTCGCCGACGACCACCCGGTCAAGGAGAACCCCGAGTGGCTGGTCGACTTCGGGACCGAGGCCTACGTCGACCCCGGCAACCCCGAGGTCCGCGAGTGGGTGACCTCCGTCATCATGGACGTCGTCGAGCGCTACGACATCGACGGCATGCACTTCGACGACTTCTTCTACCCGTACCCGCAGGACGGCGCGACCTTCGACGACGACGCCTCCTGGGAGGCGCACGGCGGCGACTTCGACAACCGCGAGGACTGGCGCCGGGACAACGTCGACCAGCTGATGCGCGACGTGCACGGGCAGATCCAGGAGACCAAGCCCTGGGTGAACTTCGGCGTCTCCCCGTTCGGTATCTGGCGCAATGACTCCAACGACCCCGCCGGTTCGCCGAGCTCGGGCCTGCAGTCCTACGACGACCAGTACGCCGACACCCTCACCTGGATCGAAGAGGGCACCATCGACTACGTCGCTCCCCAGTTGTACTGGGAGCGGGGCTTCGACACGGCCGACTACGAGGCCATGACCGACTGGTGGGCCGACGAGGTCGAGGGTACCGACGCCGACCTGTACGTGGGCCAGGCCGCCTACCGCCTCGGGGAGGACGGCTGGACCGGAGACGACGCTCTGAGCACCCAGATCGACTACTCGGGCGAGCTCGACCAGGTCTCCGGGGACATCTACTTCTCCATCAAGGACATGCGGGAGAACGGCGGCGCCGTCGACCACCTTCTCGACGGCCACTACGCCCAGCCCGCCCTGCCCCCGGTGATCGACTCGCCGGAGGACGAGGGGCCGCAGGTCGGCGCGCCCACCGATGTCGACGCCGTCGCCGGCGACGGCGAGGTCCAGGTCGAGTGGCAGGCCATCGAGGACGCCCGCTTCTACGCGGTCTATCGCCTGTCCGCCGACGCCGCCGAGGCCCTGGAAGCCGGTGACGACGAGGCCTACTGCGCGGCGTTGGCTCCGGAGAACCTGGTCGGCATGTCCGGCGAGACGCAGTTGACCGACACCGAGCCCCTGGAGGACGGCGCCGGTTACGTGGTCACCGCCCTGGACGACTACCGGGCCGAGGGGCCGGTCAGCGAGATCGCGGACACCCGCAGCTGACCGGGACCGTCCCGCAGCCTGTCGAACGGGCCCGCTCCCAGCACGGGGGCGGGCCCGTTTTCGTGTTCCCGTCTGGCATAATCGCCAAAGAAGTCGGAATCTCGTTGTGGTTTGCTAGGCAAATACACGTAACCCGATCGCATATGCGCATAGTAGGTTCTCCCCATGCCGACCTTCCAGATCAGTGAGGCCGCCGACCTGCTCGGGGTCAGCGCCGACACCGTCCGCCGCTGGGTCGACTCCGGTCGGCTGCCCGCGACCCGGGACCACACGGGCCGCCGTCAGCTCGACGGGGCCGAACTGGCGGCGTTCATGCGCTCGGGCTCCGAGGAGGACCCCGGCCTCCGATCCTCCTCCGCCCGCAACCGCTTCCAGGGGCTGGTCACCAACGTGGTCCGGGACCGGGTCATGGCCAGTGTCGAGATCCAGGCCGGCCCCCACCGGGTGGTCTCGCTGATGAGCCGCGAGGCCGCCGACGAGCTCGGCCTGGAGGTCGGGACCGTGGCCACCGCGGTCGTCAAGTCCACCAACGTCATCATCGAGACCACCGGAGAGCACCATGCGTGAGACCACCCCCAGCAGCCCGAGCTTCGGTCGGCGGTCGGCCGTGGGGCTGCCCGCAGCGCTCGCCGCCGTCTCACTCGCTCTGACCGCCTGCGCCGGCGAGGACACCGGGCCCGACGACGACGGCGGTGCGGCGGAGAACGGCGAGGCTTTCAGCGGCGAGCTCAACGTCTTCGCCGCCGCCTCCCTCACTGACGTCTTCTCCGACATCGCGGAGGGCTTCGAGCAGCAGCACCCCGGGGTCGAGGTCACGTTCAACTTCGCGGGCAGCAGCGAGCTGGCCCAGCAGATCAACTCCGGTGCTCCCGCGGACGTGTTCGCCGCCGCCAGCGTCCCCACCATGGAGCAGGTCCTCGACGGCGAGGGCCTCGACGGGGACTGGGCGGCCGAGCACGGCGAGGACGGCCTGACCTTCGTCACCAACACCCTCCAGATCGCCGTTCCGCCGGAGAACCCGGCCGGGATCGAGACCTTCGGCGACCTGGCCGGGGACGACGTCCAAGTGGCCCTCTGTGCCGAGGAGGTCCCGTGCGGGGCGGCCACCGCGGAGGCCATGGAGGCCTCCGGCGTGGTTATCACCCCGGTCACCATGGAGGAGGACGTCCGCGCCGTCCTCACCAAGGTGGAGCTCGGCGAGGTCGACGCCGGACTCGTCTACGAGACCGACGTCATCTCCGCCGGCGGCGCGGTCGAGGGCCTGGAATTCCCTGAGGCGCAAGAGGCGGTCAACGACTATCCGATCGGTGTGCTCGACGGCAGCGCCGACAGCGAGCTGGCCGCGGCCTGGGTGGATGAGGTCACCTCGGACACCGGTGCCGCGATCCTGGAGGACGCGGGGTTCGGCACCCCGTGACCACCGCGACGCCCCGCCGGACCGGGCGCGCTCCGGGCAGCCGAGCCCCGCGCGCCCGGTCCGGGCGGATTCCCTGGATCCTCTTCGCTCCCGCGGTGGTGGGAGTCCTCTTTCTGGTCCTGCCGTTCGCCGGGATGCTCGTCCGGGCCCCCTGGTCCACCATGGGCGCCCGTATCGCCGACCCGGACGTGCTGGCCGCCCTGTGGCTGTCCCTGTCCACAGCCACCGTCGCCACGGTCGTCTCCCTGCTCTTCGGTGTGCCGCTGGCCTGGCTGCTGGCCCGCACCGAGTTCCCCGGCCGCCGCTTCATCCGCGCACTGGTCACCGTCCCGTTGGTGATCCCGCCGGTCGTTGGCGGTGTGGCCCTGCTGATGGTGCTGGGCCGCAACGGGCTGATCGGCCAGTACCTGGACGCCTGGTTCGGGCTGACCCTGCCCTTCACCCCGGCGGCGGTGGTCATCGCCCAGGTGTTCGTGGCCATGCCCTTCCTGGTGATCAGCGTCGAGGGGGCCCTGCGCGGCGCCGACCGGCGCTTCGAGGAGGCCGCCGCGACCCTCGGCGCGAACCGCGTCACCATCTTCACCCGCGTGACCCTGCCCATGGTCCTGCCGGGCATCGGGGCGGGTGCCGTGCTGTGCTGGGCGCGCGCACTGGGCGAGTTCGGTGCGACCATCACCTTCGCCGGGAACTTCCCCGGCACCACCCAGACCATGCCGCTGGCGGTGTACATGGCCATGCAACGCGACCCCGAGGCCGCCATCGTGCTGAGCCTGGTGCTGCTCCTGGTGTCCCTGGTGGTCCTGGCCACCCTGCGCGAGAGGTGGGTGAACGCCTGATGGCACCGGCCAACCGGGCCACTGAGCCCCGGGAGTCCTCCCGGCCGCCTGCGGAGGCCCCGGCCCCCGCGCTCGACGCCGCGCTGCGCCTGCGTCGCGGCGACTTCACGCTCGACGTGTCCCTGGCAGCCGCGCAGGGGGAGATCCTCGCCCTGCTGGGGCCCAACGGCGCGGGTAAGTCCTCGGCCCTGCGCGCCCTGGCCGGGCTGATCCCCCTTACCGAGGGGTGCGTGGTCGTGGACGGCACCGACGAGACCACTACGGCGGTCGAGCGCCGCCCGATCGCCATGGTCTTCCAGGACTACCTGCTCTTCGAGCACATGAGCGCCTTGGACAACGTGGCTTTCGGCCCGCGCTGCCAAGGAGCGTCCAAGAGCGAGGCACGCTCCCGAGCCGCCGCGCTGCTGGACCACATGGACTTGGCGGACCACGCCCACAGCCGTCCACGACAGCTCTCCGGCGGCCAGGCCCAGCGGGTCGCCCTGGCCCGCGCCTTAGCGGTGCGGCCTCGGATGCTGCTGTTGGACGAACCGATGGCGGCGCTCGATGCCAGCACCCGCATCGACGTCCGGACCCGCCTGCGCCACCTGCTGGAGGGGTTCGACGGAGTGACGGTCCTGGTCACCCACGACCCCCTGGACGCCATGGTGCTGTCCGACCGCATCGCGGTGATCGAGTCCGGCAGGGTGGTGCAGCGGGGTGCGCCCGCGGAGGTGGCCCGGCGCCCCCGTACCGCCTACGTGGCCCGGCTGGTGGGGTTGAACCTCTTCCAGGGCGAGGGCGAGGGGGCGTCTGTGCTCCTCGAGGACGCGGACCACGGCGGACCCGTCCGCGTGGCGGTGCGTGAAGCCCACGAGGGGCCGGCCCTGGTGGCCTTCCCCCCGCGTGCGGTGGCCCTCTACCCGGAGCACCCGCACGGCAGCACCCGCAACGTGTGGCGCCTGGCCGTCGACGGGATCGAGCGCTTCGGCGACCAGGTCCGCGTACACCTGACCGGCCCGCTGCCCTTGGCGGCGGACATCACGCCAGCGGCCCTCGCGGAACTCGGTCTGGCCCGTGGCGACACGGTGTGGGCGGGGGTCAAGGCCTCCGAGGTCGAGTGCTACCCGGGATGAGTCCGCGGAGGTCCTCGAAGGCCATGGGTAACACGGTACGGGAGGTGCTCCCTGAGGTTCGCGAAGGGACGTCTGGGGGAGGGAAGGGCCCGGGTCCCGCCTCCGTGTGACCCTCGACTCTCACATAACGGAACAGTGGTTTCACCGTGGGGCGATCCGCAAAAAACCGGGACGGAAATCCGATTGACCCTTGGATATCCGGGGGTCACCTGGGGGAGACTGTAGAGCACCCGGCGACGACAGTCCTTCCCCCGGCGGTTGAGGAGGGTGCCATGTCACTGCGAGAGCACGAGCGGAGAATCCTCGCGGAGATCGAGCGACAGCTCAGCGAGGATGCCCCGGAGCTTGCCGGACGTCTGGAGGCCTTCGGTGCCGAAGACCCCGACTCCCCGGCCGATCCCGGACTGCGGAGCTGGAAACCCTGGGTCGCCTGCGGCCTGATAGCCGCGATCACGGCGAGCCTTCTGGTGATGCTGTTCGTCTTCACTCCGAGCGCACCCCAGCCGGAGAACCCGAGCCCCACCGAGACTTCGGAGAACAGTGTCCCGGGACCGGAATCGGAAGGCGACTCCGTGGAGGGGCCGCCGGCGCCGGCCGATCCGGCCGGGTAGCCGACCGGACAGTACGCCGCACGACGACGGCCCTGTCGGACCCGCGGTCCGACAGGGCCGTCAGGCGTCGCTAGAGCGCGTTGGTGAACTCGGCGGCCAGCGGTCCGGCGACGGCTGATCCGCCGCCCCCGCCTTCGACCACCAGGGCGAACGCGACGTCGTCCTTGTAGCCGACCATCCACGCGTGGCTGGGCAGCTCGTCGTCGTCGTTGGCGTCCTCTTCGGTGCCGAACTCAGCGGTGCCGGTCTTGCCGAAGACCTCACCCTCGAAATCGATGTCCTCGGCCGTTCCCTCGGTGATCACCGCACGCATCATGGGTTGGATCGCTTCGGCGTTGCCGATGGGTGTGGGCTCGGGGACGTCCTCCTGAGCGGGCTCGGTGACCAGCAGCGGTTGCCGCCAGGAACCGTCCGCGATCGCGGCGGGCACCGTCGCCATGTGGAGCGGCGAGGTGAGGATCTGGCCCTGGCCGATCCCCTGCGAACCCATCATGGTGGTGCTGTCCACCGGCGGGAAGGTCGGCTCCTGGGCCGTCACACCGATGTCCATCGGCGCGTTCATACCGAACTGCTCCGCACTGGCCTGGAGGGTCTCCGGGGACAGGTACTCACCGACCTCGTGCACGAGGGCGGTGTTGCAGGAGGTCGCGAACGCCTCGGTCACCGACTGCTCGCCGTACTCGGCGTTGCCCGCGTTGCGGAACGGCCAGCCGCCCAGCTCGTACTCCTCCGGGCAGTCCATGGTGGTGTCCACCGACATCCCGTTGTCCAACAGCGAGCTGTAGGTGACGATCTTGAAGGACGAACCGGGGGCGTACTGACCCTCGAAAGCCCGGTTGAACCCGCCGGGCACGTTCACCGCGGCCAGGATCTCCCCGGTGGAGGGGCGCACCGCCACCATTCCAGTGGGGTCGTCGGCCTCGATGATGGCGTTGGCCGCCGCGCTCTGCACGCCCATGTCGATGCTCGTGGTGATGTCCTCACCGTCCGAGCCGTCCAGCGTCGCGATCGTGTTGTCCTCGGTGGCCTCGATCGTCGCGGGGTCCTCGGCCTCGGCCGCGTCCACCATCACGATGGTGGTCGCCGCCTCACCTGCCAGGTGCTCCTCGTGGGTGCGCTGGAGCCCGCTCACACCGACGGTGTCGCCGACGCTGTACGCCGGCCCCAGGCGCTCCACGTCGTCCTCGTCGGCCTCGCCGAGCGAACCGGCGATCATCTGCATGGAACCGGACGCGTCCGGGCCGTCGATGCGGGTGCCGTCGGTGGCCAGGATCTGACCGCGCTCGCCCCACACCGCGGTACGGGCCAGGACCTCGCCCTCGCCCAGGTCGGGGTAGGCGACCTCGGGGGAGAAGTCGACCCACCACTCTCCGTCTTCGCGCAGCAGCGGCAGCTCGCCCTCCCAACCCCAGTTGTCGGCGTTGGTCAACGACACGGTCACTTCGTAGGAGGCGGTGCCGGTACCGCCGTCCGTGTTCGGATCCCCGACCTCGACGTCGACGGAGTCGACACCCAGGCCGCTGTCGATCCCGCTGAAGGTCGCCTCCGCGTTGTCACCGGTGGTGACGTCAGCCAGGCGCGCGTAGTCCTGTTCCTCCCAGGCGGCCTCGAACTCCGCAGTGGCCTCCTCGGGTTGGGGCAGCGTGTAGACGTACCACCCCGCGGCGCCCCCGACCAGGGCCAGCACGACCACGGCCGCGACCACGCCGATGACCAGCCCGCGACGGGACTTCTTGCGGGGCGGTGGCGGTCCCGGGTCGTAGTCGTCGCCGTACGGGTCGTCCGGGCCGTCGGGACCTCCCGGGCCGCCGTAGCCGCCGTGTCCGTGGTAGCTGTCGTAGCCGTCGGTGTTGCCGTGGCCGCCGTAGCCCTCAGACCCGCCGTGGCCCTCAGGCCCGCCGTAGCCCTGGGGGCCGCTCGGGCCGACCGCGCCGCTGTAGAGGAACTCGAAGCTGTCGCTACGGTTCTCACCCTCCTGCGGCCCGTTGGGGGCGAGCGGTGTGCCCGGGTAGGGGGTGTCGCCCTGGTAGGCGGGCTGGCCCCCGTACGGGGTCTCCCACGTCTGCGGCTGGGTTCCGGCAGCCTCCTGTCCGTGTCCGGACGGCTGGTCCCAGGACTGTTGCGGACCGGTCCCGGGGTTGTGCCAGCTTTCGTGGACGGCCGAGGGACCAGCGGGTGGCTCAGCAGGGGTGTTCCAGTCACGCGGGGGCTCGTACGAGCCTTCCGTCGGTGCACCCCACCCCTGGTCGGGGCCGTGCCCGACCACGGGCCACGGCGTCTCGGGGTGCTCGGACTGCTCCGGATGGCCCCAGGACTGCTGCGGAGCGGCCCCGGCGTCGTTCCAGTCCTGGTGGGAGGCGTGGGGCTCCGGCGTGCCAGCCCAGTGCTGCTGGGGGGCCTGCGGCTCGGAGGGAGTGTTCCAGCCTCCGTCCGGGATCTGCGGTTCGGCGGGTGCGCTCCAGCTCTCCTGCGCCGTGTACGGCTCGGCGGGGGTGTGCCAGTCCGCCGGGGAGGCTGCAGGTTCGGGCTCCGGGGTTTCCCAGGACGCCGGTTCGGGCTCGGCGGGCCGGTCCCAGGACGGGGGCTCAGGATCCGGGGTTTCCCAGGACGCCGGTTCGGGCTCGGCGGGCTGACCCCAGGCGGGTTCGCGCGCGGAGGCGTCCCATGCCTCGCCGACGGGCGTGGGCGAGACGGGGTCGTCCCAGCGTCCCCACGAGCCGTCGGAACCGCCGCGGCCCTCATCGGGAGTGCCGGCGGCAGCGGTGGTCTCGTGCTGGCCCTGGCGGGGGTCCCAGGGCTCTGCGGGGGTGCTGGGACCGGACGGGGACGGGGCGACGGGGTCCGCGGGGCGCGGGTGTTCGAAGCCGAAGTCTCCGGTTTCCGTGGGGCGAGCTCCGGGTGGCCGCTGAGGAATGCGGTAGGGATTCTCCGGACGCGACTGACGCGCCTCTGTACCGTCCGAATCTTCGGGCGGCCCGGAGGAATCCGGCTGCCGGGGGGACCGTTCGTCCACGCCTGACCGTCCTTCGTTGTGTTTCCTGGAGATACCACGATGCCCCACCCCCACCTCGGTGGGAGCGGGGCATGAGGATGATGGTCGGCGTGGCGGTCGCCTCTCGGCGCGGGGCACAACGGGGCTCCTGGCCGTCCGGTCCGCCCACCCCGAGAGGTGGGTGCCGGACGCGGTATTCCGCGAAGGCTATAGGTGAGGCCCGGGGGACACTTGCTACCACACCGACCAACAAAGACTCTAACCCATCGGGCCGCGGAGTTGTTCCACGAACCCTGAGAGAGCCGCATGTGCAATCTCACGGTGAGGGGCGACGTCGTTCGGGTAGGACGAAAAGCCGGTCCCGCAAAGGGGAGCGGGACCGGCTGGGAAGCTCACACGTTGGCTCTAGGGCGGCTCTAGGGCTGCCGTGCGACGCTGGTCTGTTCCTCGCGGGAGTGCAGCTTGAGGCGCTTGCGGCCGCGCTCGGCGCCCAGCTCCTCCTCCTTGGCCTCGATCCGCTGCCAACCCTCCCAAGTGGTGTACTCGACACCGCGCTCCTCGAGGAGCACACGGAAGGAGTCCGGGTCGGGCTCGGTGGCGGGCCTTGTGGACTCGCGGTCGGCGACCAGGTTGGTGACGGTCTCCAGGGCGTCGCCCTTGGTGTGGCCGATGAGGCCGACCGGGCCGCGCTTGATCCACCCGGTGGCGTACACGCCGTCGACGTGCTCGTCGTCCAGGTCCAGCACCCGGCCCTCGGCGTTGGGGACGACGCCCCGCTCGTCGTCGAAGGGCAGGTCGGTCAGGGGCGAGCCCAGGTAGCCGATGGCCCGGTAGACGGCCTGCACCTCGTGGTCGATGTACTCGCCGGTGCCCTTGACGCTGCCGTCGCCCGCCAGTTCCATGCGCTCGGTGCGCAGACCGGTGACGCGGTCCTCGCCGAGGATCTCCACGGGGGAGTGCAGGAAGTGCAGGTGCAGACGGCGGTCGGCACCGCGCTCGTCGCGGATCGCCCAGTTCTGCAGGACCTTGACGTTGGTCTTGACCTGGTTGGACTCCTCGCAGGCCGCCAGGCTGCCCTCGTCCATGTCGAAGTCCTCGGCGTAGACCAGGACCTCGACCCCGGGCTGCTTGTCCAGCTCGCGAAGCTCCATCGGGGTGGCTTTGCACTGGGCGATGCCGCGGCGGGCGAACACGTGGACGTCGGTGATCTGCTTGGCGCGCAGACCCTCGTAGACGTTGTCCGTGATGTCCGTCTGGAGGAGGTCGTCGGCGTCCTTGGCCAGGATGCGCGCGACATCGACCGCCACGTTGCCCGCGCCGAGGACGGCGACGCTGCTGCCCTCGACGTGCCAGGAAGGCGCGACGTCGGGGTGGGAGTCGTACCAGAAGACGAAGTCGGCGGCGCCGTGGCTGCCGGGGAGGTCGACTCCGGGGATGTCCAGCGGGCGGTCGCGGTTGCTGCCGGTGGCGAAGATGACCGCGTCGTAGTGGCGGCGCAGGTCCTCCAGCTTGAGGTCCACGCCGTACTCGACGTTGCCGTAGAACGTGATCTGCGGCTTGTCGAGGATCTTGTGCAGGGCGCCCTGGATCTGCTTGATCCGGGGGTGGTCCGGGGCCACTCCGTAGCGGACCAGGCCGTAGGGAGAGGGCAACTTGTCGAGAATGTCGATGCTGACGGACGTGCCGCACGCGGACAGGGTCTCGTCCTTGGTAAGCAGGTCCGCGGCGTAGATTCCCGCCGGGCCCGCACCCACGATTCCCACTCGCAGTGGTCGCGTCATCGCACAGCTCCAAGTCTTCGCGCCAGGGTCGGACGCCATAGGTAAGGCTTGCCTAATGTAACCGATGTTGCCATCGGAAATCCCTACTATAAGGGTAGGGAATTCTGCTTGCTCCCGAAGGGAGTGGCAGTCAGGCCGAAGTGCCGCTCGGTGCTGGTCACCGACGCATCCCAGGCGGGGCGCAGGATTCGGTGCCGCAGAAGGGGCCCTCAGTCTGGAGTCAACGCCCCCTCAAGGGCGATTAAGCCCGGGGTTCGCTGTGGGGAAAGTCACTGCTGGTCAAGCTCGGCCTTGACCGTCGCCGCGAACCTGGGTACCTGCTCCTGTCCGGACAACTTGGCGATGGCGGCCATGATGGCGTCCGTGGCCGCTCGGCGCGGGCGTGCCTTGTGCGCCTGGCCCTCCCAGGCCGACAAGTCCACCGGCTCCCCGATGCGTAGGGCCACCCGGTTGAACCGAGGCACCTTGCGTCCAGGAGGCAGGATCCGCTCGGTCCCGGCCAGGGCGACCGGTACCACGGGCGCCCCCGTCGTCAGGGCCAGCCAGGCCAGGCCGGTCTGCCCCTTGTACAGGCGGCCGTCGGGGGAGCGGGTGCCCTCGGGGAAGATGCCGAACACTTCGCCGCTCTGCAGGACCGCAAGGCTGTTGTCCATGGCTTCCTGGGCGCTCTGGCCCGGGCGCCGGTCCACGGAGAGCTGGCCGAAGGCGCGCAGGAGGCGGGTGAACGCGCGCTTGGGGAGGGTCCCTTCGTCGAAGAGCTCCTGCTTGGCGATGAACCGCACCGGCCTCGGACACGCCACCCCGATGAAGAGGGGGTCGATGAGAGCCAAGTGGTTGGCGGCGAGGATCACCGGGCCCCGCTCGGGAACGTTGTGCGCGCCCTCGACCTTCTGGGGCCACACCACCCGGCTGGCGGGTGCGACGACGACCTTGGCCGCTCCGTACAGTGACACGATGAAGTCGCCCCTTCTCGGTGGGTGGTTTCTCAGCTTGGGGTAGCGGACGCGATCGGGTGGGGGCCGCGGGTCCGTGGCTGTGCCACCAGAGCTTATCGGGGTCGCGGTGTCGTTCGTCTGCCGAGGGGTGTGCTCGGACTCGGGCGGAAGGATCTCAGAACCCTTGTCGTGACCCGTGCCACGCGCGTTAGGGTGGTGGTCTAGACCTCTGATCCAGGTCAGGGGTCGCTCCGGACGCGAGTGAGGAAGACAGCCATGGCGAAACTGGTCGATGTCAGCCACCAGATCACCGACGGGATGACGACCTGTCCTGGCCTGCCCGAACCGGTGATCGAGGAAAGCACCACGGTCGCGGGGGGTATCCCCGGGCACGGGAACAGCACCGGCAGGGTCACGATGGTCGGGGCGACCGGCACCCACGTCGAGATGCCCGCACACCGCTACCGCGACGGGGCGGACCCGGCCGATCTGGACCTGGAGCGGGTCGCCGACCTCCCCGGCGTCGTGATCACCGCGACCGAGGGCCACCAGATCGGACCGGAGGCCTTCACCGGGCTGGACGTTCGGGGACGCGCCGTCCTTGTGCGCACCGGTTGGGACCGGCACTGGAGGACGGAGTCCTACGGCCAGTTCGACCACCCCCACCTCACGGAGACGGCGGCCAAAACCCTCGTCCAGGCCGGGGCGACCCTGGTCGGCACCGACTCTGTCAGCGTCGACGACACCTCGCCCGCCGCCGAGGGCGCCCGCCCGGCGCAGGCCACCCTGCTCACCGGCGGCATCCCGATCGTCACGCACCTGTGCCGACTCGACCAGCTACCCGCCGACGGCTTCTCGTTCTACGCGGTCCCCGCGAAGGTTCGCGGCATGGCGGCCTTCCCCGTGCGGGCCTTCGCGCTCACGCCCTAGCGCTCGCTCAAGAGCCGGGGCGCGGTCCTCTACAGGTCCGCGTCGACGTCCTTCTGGGCCCGGCGCCGCTCGCGCTGGGCCCGGCGCTCGTCCTCCTGCCGCGCGGATCGCTCGTCCTGGGCCACGGCGCTGGTCATCGCGTTGGCCAGTGCGCGCAACTCCATGTGGATCCGGGGGTAGGCGGGTAGCCGCGGCAGGGCGCCCAGCCGCGGGGTGCGGCGCTCCTCCATCGCGGAGATGAGTTCGAGGAAGGCCAGGTCCACCCGTTGCAGGGTGATCGTGCCCGCTTGCTCAGGGGTGCGGTCCTGGGTGAGGGCGGCCAGTGCCAGGTATCCCATGCGCTGGGTGGCCACCACCACGGGCCACAGCGGCCGTGTGGACGCGGCCCGCGGCACGTCGCCGATCGCGCTCTCGTACACGCCGCGCAGGTTCAGCAGAGAGGACCGCATGTCCCGCCGCAGCCGGTAGCGGCGCTCCTCGGTGATCTCCACGTCCTGGTCCAGCACCGCCATCATGCACTGCCTGATGCTCTCCAACACCCCGGAGATCGCCTGCGGTAGCCGCGTCGCCGACGTCTTGCGCCAGAGCAGGAGCGCACCCGCCATACCGAACGCGGAGCCGACAAGGGTGTCGATGATCCTCGACCCGGCCAGCTCAGCGACGGGGTAGGGGTTGGCGGTGTAGGACAGCATCAGCGCCATCGGCGTCAGCAGCACCGAGGCATAGAAGAAGTTGCGGACCACCACGAGCTGGGTGGCGCCCTGGAAGAGACCCGCGAGGACGATGATCGCTATCAGCGACAAGTCGAGTGACAGCAGCGCGACGCCGCCCACCACGCCCAGCAGGGTGCCCAGTGAACGCTGTACCGAGCGGTTCATGGTCAGCACCACGTTGCCGCCCTGCAGGACGGCGGTCGTGGTCAGGGCCACCCAGTAGTAGTGGTCCAGGCCCATCCACAGGCCGAACGCCCCGGCCAGGGTCACGGTCAGACCCATGCGCAGCGCGGTGGGCCGGATCAGGGAGTCGCCGCTCAGGCTGGAACGCAGCGAGTTCCACAGCGCGGGGTAGCGGTCGTCGTGCAGGTCGGCGGCGCGCTTGTCGTCCTCCTCGTCGTCGTGTGCGCCGCGGCGGGCGGCGGTGGCGGCCCGCGACAACAGGTTGTACAGGCGCGCCTCCAGCGAGCGCGGGCGCATGCCCCTGCGCAGTTCGTCCAGGGCGTCCGGGTCGGGGGCGCCTTCGGAGTCGGCGACGGCCGCGGCCATGGAGTCGGCGAACTCCGCCGCCTGTGCAGGCAGCTCGGTGGTCCGGGCCATGCACACCTGGGTCGCGGCGAGGTGGACGTCCGAGACCCAGCGCAGCAGGGCGCGCAGGCGGGCCGCCTCCGCGGTGGTGCGGTATCCGCGCGTCTGGGCGAGTAGCACGATCCGCCACGCCTCGGCGACTGCAACGGACGCCTTGTGCTGGGCGTGGTCGAGCTCGGGGGTGCCCACGGCTCTGAGCAGTGTGGCCAGCGCACGGTAGGCCCCGGCTACCGCTTGGTACTCGGGGTGCCGGGCGCGTACGGGGGCGCCAGACATCGACACCGCCCATCCGACCGCCGCTCCCATGGCCGAGACCAGCGCGGCCAGGGGCACGTCGGCCGGGCCGGCCGGGGCGATGGTGGAGATGCTGGCGACCAGGACGAAGAACATCGTGCCCGGTTTGTCGACCCGCCAGGCCGCGCACACCCAGGTGGCCAGGCCCGCGGTCAGCCCGATGGTGACCACCGCCGCCCACGGGGTGATCGAAGCGGCCAGGGAGTTGAGGGTCACCGCCGCGACGAACCCCAGCCCCACCAGGGCCAGGGCGGCCGCACGGTAGGCGTAGGGGGTCTTCTTCTCGTACAGGACGGTCATCGACCCGAGCGCGGCCAGGGTGCCGATCTGGGGGCCGAACAGGAACGCCGCCAAGGCGAAGGACACCGTCATCGCGATGGTGGCCTGCGCTGCGGTCGTCCAAGCCCAGGTTCCCGTCTCCAGGCCGAACACCGCCTTGAGGTCGACACGGGGACGGGGGCGTTCACCCACGGTGACACGCTCCGGGCTCTTAGCGGATTCGTCACCGCTCAGGCTCATCGGACCGGTATCGCCAGTGGTTCCCAGATCTCGCACGGCCCCATCCTAAGCCGAACGGGACGAATGGGGACGTAGGTCATGGGCCGGCCGTGCGAGAGCTGTCGGGCGCGGTTTCGGCCCGCTCAGCCCGTTCTGCCCGCTCCAATGCCCGGTCCCGTGCCTCCTCGGCCACCGCCAGGCGCGCCGCCGCGGCCTCCCTTACCTCGGCGAGGGTGAGCTCGGCGTTGCGGCGCTGGGTGTCGAGTTCGGCGGCCAGGCGTTCGCGGTCGGTCGCCAGACGATCCAGTTCCGCGGTGAGGCGCGCGCGCTCGGCCTCGGCCGCCGCACGGTCGGACTCCACGCGCTGGTGGGCCCGCTCCAAATCGGCACCGAAGCGGGTCCGCTCGGCCTCCAGGGCCTGCGCGTCGCGGCGCGCCTGCTCCTCGGCCTGCTCGGCCCTGGCCAGGGCGCTCCGCTCGGCCAGCTCGGCCTCGTCCCGCAGCCGCGCCTGTTCGGTGAGTTCCGCGCGCAACCGCTCGGACTCCTCGGTGGCCCGCCCCAGCCGGGAAGCGGATTCGGCGCGTTCGAGCTCCAGGTCGGCGCGGGCGCGCTCGGCGGTCTCGGTGATCCGGTGCTCGGCCTCGGCCAGTCCGGCGTTGGCCTCGACCACGGCCGCGTCGCGCTCTCCGACGGCGACACGGGCCAGATCCGCCTGCCGGTCGCGCTCGGCCTCGGCGGCGTCCCGGCGGTGCAGGGACTCCTCGGCGATACGCTCGGCGTCCTGGGTGGCGGCGACGGCGGAAGCGGTGGTCTCCTCGGCGGTACGGCGGGCCGCCTCGGCCTCCCGGCGCCGGTTCTCCGCCTCCAATCGGGCGGAGTCGGCTTCGGAGACCTGGCGCGCGGCGGTCAACCGGGCCGCTTCGACCTGGGCCTCGGCGGCGGCCGGATCGGACATGGTGGAGAAGGCCTCGGTGGCCGCTTCCAGGGTCGTGTTGAGCTGTTCGGCCTGGACCGCGAACCGGGTAAGGAGGTCGTCGGCGCGCAGCCGGGCCAAGGTGACGGGCTCGCTTCCCTGGCCGGAGGCGGGGGCCGCAGCTTTCTCGTCCTGGTCGGTGCGGGCCGCCTCCTCAGCGTTGTCCGCTACCTGGGCTTGGCGCTGGCGTTCCTTCCACGCCCGCCAACGCGTGTGTTCGGGCAGGTCGCAGTATTGCGGCGGGCGTCCGGGGGAGGAGCCGCGGGGGACGGATCGCGTACAGCCGGGGAAGATGCAGGTGCTGGAGTCGGAGGAGGTCACGGGCCGAGGGTAGCGTCTCCGCCCTGTCCCGGAGGCGGTGTGTCGTCAGGTCCGAGGCGGTGTGTCGCGGGTGTGTGCGGGCGTGGAAGAGCCCCCGTGCGGGACGTGGGTATGACCGCACGGGGGCTGGTACTGGGAGGACGGTGGACCTCCGGCCGTGGAGCTCCTAGTCGTGGGCGCCGAAGCCGTCGACGCGGCAGACCATCGTGGTCACGAAGGGGCGGAAGCCCTCCTCCTCGAGGAAGTCGATGTCCTCGGACGCGGTGGCCAGCGCGGAGAACTCGATGTCGCGGATTCCCTGGCCCGCGAGCTGGCGACGGACCTCTTCGAGGAGCTTGGAACTGACACCGGAGCCCTTGTAGTCGGGGTCGATGGCGAAGGTCTGCACGACGGCGACCCGCTCACCGCGGTCCCAGCTGCCCTGGGCGTTCTCACGGATGGTGACCATGGCGTACCCGGCCAGATCCCCGTCGTGCTCGGCGAGGATCGCCATGGTGTCGGGGTCGGCGAGCCACGCCAGGTACTGGGCGCGGCGACGGCGCCAGGACTCGTCCAGGCTCACCGCGCTGATGATGTCCTCGAGATGCGGGGCGGTCACCGTGTGCTGCTGGTGCAGTGCGCCCCACAGGTCGGCGAGCTCCTCTACCTCGTGTGCTCCGAGGTAGCGGAAGCCAAGGACGCCGACGTTCGCCACGCGAGGTTTGGTCATCAGCGAAGTTTGCATGTTCTTCTCACCCGTTCCACCAGCATTGGATGCTGATCCCTTGGGATCCGCGTTGTGCGGATCCGTGGTTGAGCTGTGGATCTGACTGTACGTGCCGGTATCGACGGGAACAGGCGCGACACGAAGAAAAGGAAGCATGAGATCGCTTTAGAGAAAGAATCTCGGATCTTTCTTTCTGGAGTGGCCTGCTGGGGCCGATGGGGGCGACTTGGACGGTGTGCATGGAATCACGTGCATAGCGTGGTCTATCGGGCGGAAATCACCCCGAAACCTGGTCGTACTGTCATAAATTGGACGGCATGATCGACGTTCGGCGGTTGCAGCTCCTTCAGGCCCTTGACCACCACCGCACGGTGGCGGCGACCGCGGAGGCGCTCAACGTCACTCCGTCGGCGGTCTCCCAACAACTCGCCGCCCTGGCCAAGGAGACCGGGGTTCCCCTCGTCGAACGCCAAGGCCGCCGCTTTCTCCTGACCGGGGCCGCTCGCGTCCTGCTCAAACGGGCGCACGTGATCTTCGCCGAGATGGAGCGCGCCACCGCGGACCTGGCCGAGTACACCGACGGCGACCGGGGTGTGGTCCGCGTCGGCTCCTTCTCCACCGGCATCAGCGACCTGATCGCCCCGGCACTGGCCCGACTGAGCACCAGCCACCCCGGATGGACCTTCGAGGTCGTGCAGGCCGAACCCGAGGACAGTACCGAGATGGTGCGCTCGGGCTTTCTGGACGTGGCCCTGACCATGTCCACCACGCACATGCCTGCCGCCGGGGATCCGGACTTCCGCGCGGACCGGGTCATGGTCGAGCTGTTCGACGCGATCCTTCCCTACCAACACCCCCTGGCCACCCGGACGAGCCTGCACCTGGCCGACGACCTGGCTGCTGAGGGCTGGATCATGTCCGCGCCCGACACGGCCTGGCACTCCTGCGTGACCGCCGCCGCCAACCAGGCGGGTTTCCAGCCGCGGGTGATTCACACGGTCGACGACTTCAACGCCGTCTTCGCCATGATCCAGGCGGGCCTGGGCGTCGCACTGATGCCGCGGCTGGCCTGGACCGGTCTGAACAAGCCACAGATCGTGGTCCGCGGGGTGGAGGAGACCGCCCGGCGCCACATCTACGTCCTGTCCAGGGCGGGGGCGGCGCCCGAACCGCTGCTCACCGCCGTCCGGGAGGCCGCGAGCAAGGTCCCCGTCCCCTCGGTCGGTCCCTTCGCCATCGCGGGCTGACCCCGGACGCAGGATGGCACGGCGGACTGCGGTCCACCGGGCGGGGCACCGCTCAGACCGGCAGCGGCGGTACGTCGTCGAGCACGTCCTCGGCCGCCTGGTGCAGGTAGGTCGCGACCAGCCGGATCGGCTTCCACGCCCAACCGCCGGTGCGGCCGGCCAGGTAGACCCGGCGCGCCCCGCCCAGTTCACCCAGCGGGGCATGGGCGACCCCGCGCCGGGTGGTGGTCGACAGGCGGGGCACCACCCCCACGCCCACACCGGAGGCCACGAGCTCCTCGAAGAGCTCCAGGGTGTCGATGCGGTGCACGATCTTCGGTGTGAACCCCGCGTCGGCGCACATCCGGTGGAGCAGTGCCTCCTCGTCCCCTCGGTAGGGGCTGGCGATCCACGAGGCGTCCGCCAGCTCCCGCAGGCGGCGCCGGGTGAGGGTTCGGCTGTCTGCGCCCTCGGAGTGCTGGGAGAGGAGGAGGACCTCCGTTCCCACCGGGTAGACGGTCAACATCCCCGGGAATTTCCGGGGGAGAAGGCTGTACTGGTAGACCACCCCCAGATCCGCCCCGCCGTCCTGCAGGAGGTCCAGCGCCTGCTCCGACTCGTACTCGGTCAGGTGGATGTCGATCCCCGGGTGGTCGCGCCGCAGTCGACGGAGCGCGGGGAGCACGATCGGCGCGGCTGAGGTGTACATCACCAGGTCAACGCGGCCCACCGGTGCGGTGTCCCCGTCGAACTCGGCCTGGGCCGCCTCCACGCGGGCCAGGATGTCCACCGCGTGCTCGGCCAGCCTGCGCCCGGCCGGGGTGAGGCGCACCCGGCGCCCGTCCGGGATGAGCAACGGAACACCCGCTTCCTTCTCCAACACGGCGAAGTGTTTGGACACCGCAGAGGTGCTCATGCCGGTGACCTCCGACACAGCCGCCATGGTGCCGAGCCGTTCCAGTTCCACCAGCAGGCGCAGCCGCGTGAAGTCCATCAACCAAAAGTACACGGTAGATCAACCTTCAGTCCGTGGACAGAAACGAAGTGCTGGGATTCAGTGGTCGGGTGATCCGCTCCCTCCTTCCCTCGCCCCGCCGTGCCCAGTTCCGGCTCCCTGCGCCGTTGATGCTGCTCATCGGCATGTTCACGCTGCACACGGGCAGTGCCCTTGCCGTGACCGCCTTCGAGCACGCCAGCCCGGCCACGGTCACCTGGCTCCGGCTCAGCTGGGCAGCGCTGATCCTCCTCGCGCTCGGGGGTCCCTCTCTGTGGCGGGCCGTGCGCGGGGCGACCTGGCGCGAACTGGGTGCCGTGGTGATCCTGGGCACAGCGAGTGCGGGGATGATGCTGTTCTACTCCGAGGCGACGGCGCGGATCGAGCTCGGTACCGCCACCTCCATCGAGTTCCTCGGAACCCTCGTGGTGGCCGTGGCCGCCATGCGCCGCCGCCGCGAACTCGTGTGGATCGTCGCCGCCGTGGTCGGTGTGGTCTGCCTGACCCGCCCTTGGCAGGGCGACCTCGACCTGCTCGGGATCGGCTTCGCCCTGGCCGGGGCGGTCTGCGTGGTCGGCTACATCGTGCTGACGCAGCGGGTGGGCGCCGGCTTCGGCGCCGTACACGGCCTTGCCCTGGCGATGACGGTCGGCGCCCTGGTCACCGCGCCGTTGGGGGCTCCGGCCGCGATCGCCCAGCCCAACCCCGAACTCATCGTGTTCACGCTGCTCATCGCCCTGCTCTTCCCGCTGGTGCCGTTCCTGCTGGAGATGGTCGCGCTGCAGCGGATGAGCCGGACCGCCTACAGCACCTTCTCCAGCCTGGAGCCCGCAGTGGCCTTGGTGATGGGGTTGATCGTCATCGGCCAGGCGCCGGTGGCCGTGCAGCTGGTCGGGATGGGCTTGGTGGTGATCGCCGGGATCGGCGCGGCCCGAGGGGACCGCAGCGCCCGGCCCGCCGTGCCGAAGCGGGAGGGGGCGCGGATGCGGGGCGCCGACACCGCCGGGCAGCCCGTGGAGGCGGTGCGGGCCACCACGACGGGGCAGTCCACCAAGACCGGTCCGGGGGCGAAGGACGGCGCCCCCGGACCACAGGCCCAAAGGTCGCGGGGGCGGTCGGAAGGACCCGAGCGCGTGGCCCCGAACCCCGCACCCCGCGCCGACGGTCGGCCGCGCCGCCGCCCGGCGCAGCGGGGCACCTGACCCGGTCCTTCGCCGTGCGCCCCTGTACCAGGGCGGACGCCGCACGGCGGAGGGCCGTCATCCGCCACCGCGGCGGATCTCAGCCGTCGTCGGGCAGGTGTACCGCCGCGCCGGAGGCGATGTCGCGCAGGGCCTGGACGTGCTGTTCGAAGGCCTCGCGGCCCTGCGGGGTAAGGACGAGGGAGGTCCGGGTCCGCCGTCCCACACGGAACTTGGTCACACCCACGTACTCGGCCTCCTCCAGGGTCGCGATCTGTTTGGAGAGCGAGGAGTCGGAGACCTCCACGGTGTCCCGCAGGACGCGGAACTCGATCTCGTTTGCCGAGGCCAGGGCGGCCACGATGGAGAACCGGACGGGGGAGTGGATGACCTCGTCCAGTCGACTGCGCGGGTGGTTCACCGCTTGCCCCTGCTCTGACGCAGTGCGATCAAGCCCGCTACGGAGGTGGGAACGGCGCTCAGAACGGCCATCGGCACCCACCAGAGTAGTTCTCCTTGGAGGAAGGTGAGGCCCACGAAGAGGGAGAGTGTGTAGATCACGCCCCATCCGCCGATGCCCCACGAGTGCAGTTTGCCGTAGTGCAGCGGTTTGACCGGTTGCTTGGCCATGTAGAAGCTCAGCAGGGCGAGCGCTACCGCGAAGAAGGACGATCCCACGATCACGCCCATCGCGGAGGGGGCCAGGCCGAGGATGAGGACGAGGATTAGGCTGGCGAACCCGTAGCCGAGCCCGTAGACCGCGTACCAGCGCCCCCTGGGGCGAATTTTCGCGTCCAGTGCCTCAGCCTGCTCGAGGGCGTCCCAGGCCTCTTCCCTGCGCATGCGCGTCTCCTCCACCGTTGTCATATTTCCATGTTCACACTCACTTTCCATAATGGCAAGTGAAGATTCGCCGAGGATGCCCGAACCGGTGCCCCAGCGGACATGACCGGTCCCACCCTCGCGGCACGGCACTCCGGCGCGCGCCCACGCCCCCGCATGCACTAACTTGGTCCGAATCATGGCGGCCAAATCTGACCTCGAACTCCTGCGGGCCCACGAACCGGTGCTCATGTGCACCGAGGGGGAACTCTTCTTCCCCACCGACGTGGAGGCCTACGTACGCAACTGCAGCCTTTGGATCGAGGAACCCGGCGGGCGCGAGAGCGTGATCGTCCCCGCAGGGGAGCTCACCCTCGAACGGCTCTCCCAAGCCGAGGAGGAGTGGCCCGGGCGCCACAAGCACCTGCGCTTCGTGCAGGAAGAGACGCTCCGCGAGGAGGCGCGACGCTTCAAGGGCATCGCCCGCTCGGTCATCCCCAAGAGCGGCCGCCTGGCGGCCGTAGGCGTGCTCGGCCGCGTCCTCGACATCCTGATGAAGATCTCCCTGCTCATCCGCGGCGCCGTCCCCGGCGGCGTGACCTTTGCCTCGGTGACCCGCTACCGCGAGCGCGTCGACAACGGCGGCGCCACCTACTACGGGCGCGTCACCCGCGAGGGCGGCTACATCATCCTGCAGTACTGGTTCTTCTACGCCATGAACGACTGGCGCACCATCTACGGCGGCGTCAACGACCACGAGGCCGATTGGGAACGCGTCACCGTCTACGTAGTGGCCAACCCCGACGGCACCACCCGGCCCGTGTGGGTGGGCGCCTCCTCGCACGAGTACCACGGCGACGACCTGCGCCGCTCCTGGGCCGACCCGGACCTGCACCGGGACGGCATCCACCCCATGATCTACGTCGGCGCGGGCTCGCACTCGCACCAGATGCTCCCCGGCGACTACCTCATCCAGGTCGATCCCGCCTTCCTGCGCGGGTTGGTCCGTGCCTGGCGCCGATTCACCCAGCGCCTCTTCCGCGCCGACAGCGCCATCAACCGGCACGGCATCGGAGTGCCCTTCGTCGACTACGCGCGCGGTGACGGCGAACGCCTCGGGCCGGGCGGCGACCGCGAGTGGAACGCCGTCCTCATCGACGACGACACCCCCTGGGTGCGCGGTTTCCGGGGCCTGTGGGGCCGCGACACCCGCGACTTCTTCGAAGGGGAGCGCGCGCCCAGCGGGCCGCGCTACGAGCGCGACGGCACCATCCGGCGCTCCTGGGCCGACCCCCTTGCCTGGGTCGGGCTGCAGAAGGTGGCCCCCAGTGAACGGGCGGCCCGCGCCGAACTCCGCTCCCATGTGCGCGGCCTCGACGGGCGCCTGCGCGACATGGACGCCGACGTCGTCAGCCGACGCGACAAGCTGCGGCAGCTCGACTCGGCCCGGACAGCCCTCGACCGGGAGGCGCACTCCCGGCCCCGCGCCCGCGAGTACACACAGCGGATCGAGAAGCTGGAGGCCGAGCTCGCCGAGGTCTATGAAAAGCGCGTCCTGCTCGCCGACGAGCGCGACACGCTCCTGAGGTCCCTGGAGAGCGACACCCCGCTGGCGCCCTCACCCACCGGACACCTCAAGGCACCGCACATGCCCTACGCCACCGGTGACCAGCGCACCAACCGCTTCCTCCACCTGTGGGTCGCCCTGAGTACCCCTCTGCTGCTGATATCCCTGGCACTGACCCTGTTCCTGCTCGACGGACAGATGACCCTCTGGGCCATGCTCGGGGTGGTGCTGGCCTTCGCCGCGATCGACGCCGTCGCCCGCCGCAAGTTCGTCCAGTACCTGACCGGGATCGCGATCGCCGCGGTGATCATCGGGTTGATCGTGGGGGTGGTGGCCGCCTTCATCGCCGACTGGCGCATCGCGATCACCGTCCCCATCGTGCTGATCGTGGTGGTCCTGCTCGTGGTCAACGTCCGCGACCTCCTGCGCCGCTGACCGCGCCCGGTCCCAGGTCCCTGGCCGGGTGACCGCCGCGCCAAGCCGACGCCTCGCGCGGTCCGCGCGTGCCAGGCATGATGGCGCCATGGACGATGCGCTGTTCGGATCACCGCCCGTCACCGTCGCCCCCGGCGCGGTCTACTTGCCCGGTTGGCTCCGCTTCGACACCCAGGACGACCTGGTCCGGCGCTGTCGGGAGTGGGCCCGCGGGCCGGCCGGGATGCGCCGCCACTCCATGCCGCGCGGCGGTGTGATGAGCGTGTCCATGGTCTCGCTCGGCTGGCACTGGCAGCCCTACTCCTACGCGCGCACCCTGCCCGACGGCACCCCCGTCCAGCCCTTCCCGGACCTCCTCGGCGACCTGGCCACCCGCGCCGCCGAGACCGCCTACGGCGCCCCGTACGAGGGCGACCCCTACGACGTCGCCCTGGTCAACTTCTACGACGCCGACGCCCGCATGGGCATGCACCAGGACCGCGACGAGGCCTCCCGTGCCCCCGTGGTATCCCTCAGCCTCGGAGACACCTGCGTCTTCCGTTTCGGCAACACCGAGACCCGCACCCGCCCCTACACGGACGTCGAGCTCCGCGGCGGCGACCTGTTCGTCTTCGGCGGGCCCGCGCGCATGGCCTACCACGGGGTACCGCGCACCAGGCCGGGCACCGCCGACCCCCGGATCGGCCTGGACGGTCGGCTCAACATCACGATCCGCGCCTCCGGACTGGCGGACTGACGCCGCCGCTCGAGTCCCGCATGGCGTGTCGGCGCGCGTCCCCGGGCGGCCGGGGCCAGGATCGGGCAGGTCAGGCCAGACCGGGGGAGGACCGCCGATGAACGAATCCGCACCCGAACGCACCATGATCCTGGGCAGCGACAACGCCGTCCCGCCGACCGGTGCCCCGCCCGGAGAGCTCCGCACGCTCCTGTACCGGGACGGCAGGAGGGTGCACGAGGCCGCCACCCTCGGCGAAGCACGCGCGGCGGTGCGCGAGGACCCCGCGCTCTTCGCCTGGATCAGCATGACCGCGCCCAACCAGGAGCAGCTCAGGGAGGCCGCGCACCACTTCGAACTGCCCAGGCTCGCCCTGGAGGACGCGATCGTCGCCCACCAGCGGCCGAAGGTCGAGACCTACCGCGACGTCCTGTTCGTCGTGCTCCGCCCCGCCCGGTACGACCGGTCGGCGGAGACCGTCGAGACCGGTGAGATCCACATGTTCGGCGGGACCGGCTTCGCGATCACCATCCGGCACACCCGGCAGATCGATTTCGAGGACGTCCGAGCCGAGCTGGAGGCCCAGCCCCGGTTCCTCGCCCTGGGGTCTCCTCCGGTCGTCCACGCCGTCGTCAACCGGGTCGTGGACGCCTACGCACCCGTCATCTTCGACTTCCAAGACAGCATCGACGAGGCCGAGAGCCAGGTCCTCGACGGAGCCCCGGCCGCTTCCCGCCACACCTACCGGCTCGCCCGGCAGGCGATCCACCTCCACCGCGCGATCGATCCCCTCGACGTCGTCCTCAGCGACCTCACGGCCCTCCTGGACCACTCGGAAGAGGCCGACCCGGGCCTGCCGAAGGTCCCGGACCAGCACCGGCACCTCCTGCACAACTACCTACGCGACGTCACCGACCACGTCACCGCCGCACGCGAGCACGTTGAGGGCTTCCGCCAGCTCCTGCAGAACATCATGGAGGTCAACAGCGCGCTCATCGGACAGTCCCAGAACGAGGCCATGAAGAAGGTGTCCTCCTGGGGCGGCATCCTCGTCGTGCCCACCCTCATCTCCTCGATCTTCGGCATGAACATCGCGCCCCAGCCCGGTTTCCACTGGGTTTTCAGCTGGCCGTTGGTGCTGCTCTTCATGGTCGCGACCTCGGTGGGGCTCTACTTGGTCTTCAAGCGCAACGACTGGCTCTGACACCGCGGCCCCGGCCCGGCCGCGGGCGGCGCGTACCGGAGTTCACGGGTCGAGGAGGGGGCGGACCTTCTCGACCTCGGTCCGGGCCGTAGCCGCGTGCTCCTCCGCCTCCGCCCGGGTGCGGCGCAGGTCCCCGACGGTCCGTTCCACCTGCTGGTCCAGCTTCTGCAACAGGAGGCCGAGGGCCTCCTCCTTCTTGGCCTGGTCCCGTTCACCGGAGAAGTAGGCACCCGCGCCGACTGCCCCGGCAACCGCGGCCAGGAACCACAGGGCGTTGTTCAGCGTCAACAGGGCCAGGAGGACCAGCACGACAGTCGTCACCAGCGAGGCGAAGAGGACGGTCCGGTAACGGCTGTTGGGCGTGTGCAGATCACGCAGCTGCTGGCGGGCGCGGTCGACCTGCCGGGCGTCGGCCCCGGACCCGGTGACGGTGATGCGCGCACCGTACGAGTTCAGGACCGTCTCCTCCAGTACTGGCTCGCAGGCCCGTTCCACCAGGGTGTCGGCGGTGTCCAGGAGCGCGGTCCGCTGGAGGGCGAGGGCGAAGGTGCGGCGGTGGGCCGGTGCGTCTTCTCGGGACAAGTCCCGTTGGAGGAGGGTGCCGACGGTTTCGACGGGATCGCTCCAGGCCTGGATGGCTTGCCCTGCCCGGTTGTCCTCGATCACCGAGCGGAGGCGGTCGGCTTGGACCAGTAGGGGGGCTTCCTCGGCGGTGCCTTCCTCGACGAGCAGGCGCAGGGTCTCGGTGAGGAAGCCGGTGCTCGCTTGGTCGTGGGCCAGCACTTCGAACGGGGTGTCCTCACTTCCGAGGGCGGTGAGGCGGGCGACCCGCTCGCGCAGATCGCCGAGGGCCTGGGCAGCCTGAGCTCTGCGGAGGCTCGAGGACTCCCTCGTCCCGCGGCGGCGCCCTTCGACGGGGGAGAGGCGGATCCATTGGTTGGCGGCGGGGATCCGGACGTCCTCGGCCGACCAAGCGCGCGAGGTGGACCGCAGGAGGTGTTCGCGGGCGTCCTCGCCGTAGGAACCGTCGGCGGTCAGCAGCCACAACGCGCGCTGGACCCGGTTCAGGCGGGTCCCGGGGCCTGGAAGGTGGGGGAGCATGTCGGCGGCCACGCTCGCACCGAGCGTGCGCGCGTGCTCGGGGCGGGTGAGCGGAGCGGCCAGGGCCGTGAAGCAGCGGGCCCTTTCGTGGTCGAGCTCGGCGGCCTCGTCGAAGCGCACCCGAGCCTTGGAGACATCGTCGTTGAGGAGGGCGTGCAGGCCGTGGGCGGCGGGGACCAGCCAGTAGCCGGGCACGTCCTTGAGGGTGAGGTCGGGCAGGGCGGCGCCGTCCAGCAACTGGAGGGTGCGGTGGCGGGCGAGCGCCGCGTCGTCGAACATCGCCAGGTCCGCGCGGATGTCGGTGAGTTCCATGAAGGCGTCCAGCGTGGCGGAGACCCGGTCGAGCCTCTCCTCCAAGGTGCCCTGGATCTGGCCGAGCTTCGAGCGCAGGTGTGTGCGTTCACGGCTCAGCTGTGATTGCGAGTCGCTCAGCCTTTCCTCGAGGTCCCTGATTCGCCTGTGCTGCGAATACTGGCTCCACGTCATTCCTTCTCCCTTCCCGCGCGCCGGTAGTGACGGGACGCGCTGGGGGTTGTGACGGCGGCGGAGCGGTTCCGGTTCGGCGGCGGGAGACTCCTCGGCCGGGGTGGGTGGCGGGCCCGGTTGGCGGGGGGAGGAGAAAGTCGTTTGGCGGGGTTGTCGGGACGCGTTGCGTGGACCAGAATGGGAGCGCTCCCAACCCGAAGGGCCCCGCCATGGACCCCGCCACGCCCGAGCCGAGCCTCCCCCCGGGCCTGCTGTTCGGAACCGCCACCGCCGCCTACCAGGTCGAGGGCGCCGCCAACGAGGGCGGACGAGGACCGTCGATCTGGGACACCTACTGCCGCACCCCGGGACGGGTCGCCCGAGGAGAGAGCGGTGACGTGTCCTGCGACCACTACCACCGCTACGGCGAGGACGTCGCGCTGCTCGCCGACCTCGGGGTGGACCTGTACCGCTTCTCGGTGTCCTGGCCCCGTGTCCAGCCCACCGGACGGGGTCGCCCGAACGAAGAGGGCCTGGCCTTCTACGACCGCCTGGTCGACACGGTCCTCGGCGCGGGGATCGAGCCGGTCCTGACCCTCTACCACTGGGACCTGCCGCAGGCACTGGAGGACGAGGGCGGCTGGCGCGTACGCGACACCGCACGCCGGTTCGCCGAGTACGCGAGGATCGTCGCCGACCGCCTCGGCGACCGGGTGAACCGGTGGATCACCCTCAACGAACCCTTCTGCTCGGCGTTCGTGGGACACGCCGTCGGCCGCCACGCCCCCGGAACCCGGGAGGGGACCCCCGCCCTGGCCGCGGCCCACCACCTGCTCCTCGCCCACGGTATGGCCACCGGGGAGCTGCGCGCCTGCGCAGCCGGCCAGGTCGGCATCACGCTCAACCCCGACCACCTGCTGCCCGAGACCGACTCCGAGGCCGACCGGACAGCCGTGGAGCGCGCCCGGACGCTGCACAACCGGACCTGGTTCGACCCGCTGTTCACGGGCGCCTACCCGGACAACGAGAAGGAGACCTGGGGAGAACTCGCCGACGGCTCCTACCGGCAGGAGGGAGACCTGGAGACCATCGGTCAGCCCTTGGACTTCCTCGGCGTCAACTTCTACCGGCCGATCATGCTCCGCGACGCCCCGCACGCCGAAACCGATCCGGGCCTGCGGACCGCCTCCGACATCGGCACCGAACAGGTCCCCTTCAAGGGGGTCAGGCACACCACCATGGGCTGGCCCGTGGTTCCGGAGACCTTCGACGCGCTTTTGGTCGACCTCGACCGCCGCTACCCGGGGCTGCCGCCGATCCTCATCACCGAGAACGGGTCCGCGGAGGAGGACGTGCCCGACGGGCAGGGCCGGGTCCGCGACGGCGACCGCATCGCCTACCTGCGCGACCATTTGGCCGCGCTGTCCCGCGCGATCGACGCGGGGGTGGATGTTCGCGGGTACTTCGTGTGGTCGCTGCTGGACAACTTCGAATGGGCCTTCGGCTATGACCGCCGTTTCGGCCTGGTGCGCGTGGACTACGAGCTCTTGGCGCGCCACCCCAAGGACAGTTACCACTGGTACCGGGACTACTTGACCTCGCACCGGGCCCGACGGGCGCACACCGCTGACGGCCTCTGAGGGCCCTCCGGGTACCGCGGGCGGTCTCGATTGGTACCCGATCCCACAGGGGTGCCTCGCGGTCCAACGCCGTGTTGGCATCCGTTCCGATCTGCGGCAAGCTGGAGGGTGTAAGGCACACGAGGGCTGTGGGGGCTCATGACGGATGGATCGGGTATGACGGCGCCGCCGGATTCGAGTTCGGGTACCAGCGGGAGCCTCAGGGCCGCCCAGAGGATGCTTCAGCTGCAGAACAGCCTAGTGGAGCTCCTGCGGACCAAGCCCTTCAGCCAGATCTCCTACAAGGAGATCACTGAGGGCGTCGACATCGACCGCTCCACCGTCTACCGCTACTACAACCACAAGAACCAGGTACTCCAGGCCGCCGTCGACGTGCGCCTGACCGCCTTCGCCTCCCAGGTGGACCTCACGTTCGGCCGGATGGAGTCGATCGACGGTTACATGGGTCGCCTGCTGGACGCCTGGGTGGGGCTGTGGTTGTCGGACGGTGCGCTGCTCGCCGCCGCATCGGGTCTGGGCGCGGAGCCGGGACCGCAGCGCCAGTGGTGGCGTGAACGGATCGAACCGTGGATCGAGGCGGTGCGCGAGGCGATCGAGGTGGCCCGGTTCGTGGAGGAGCTCCCCAAGGACGGGCGGCCGGCGCTGCCGCTGGCGGAGATGACGGTGGGGATGTGCCTGTCCACGCTCAACAGCGAGCTGACCGTCGAACACGACGCCGAGCACCGCACGATGGTCCGGGACCTCCTGCTGGACGCGATCCTGCGCACCATGGGCCGCCATTAGCGGCGCCTGAGTCCGCTTCGGGCGGCCCCGCCTTGGGAGGAGAGACGGGGTCAAGCGTGCTGGCGCGCGGCTCTGCCGAAGGAGCCCACGACCGCTCCGAAGGCGAACATCGAGGCCTCGTCTTCGTCCATGTGGATGATCCCGGCGGGGATGCGCACCCGGAAGGGCTTGGTTTCGGCGGGGAGGATCTCCAGACCGTCGATGATCCCCTGTCCCTCCAGCATGGTGAGGGCTTCCCCGACCCTGCCGGTGCGGTCTGCCCGCGCCCATATCGACATGCGTTTACCCTAACTACGGCCCTGGGCCGACAGCGGATTCGGCCCGCGACCGGGAGAGCGGTGCGGCGGGAACACGGGAGGTTCCGTGATAAGGCGGACCCGACCTGGAATTCCCGCTCCGTCCGTCCCCCCGGTTTCCCCGTCGGGGTGTAGGGATACCTTCCCAAAGATGTCACCGGCGGTGCACCTGCACGTGCATTTTCATGTGTGGGTGACCGGATCCGGCCATCGGAGGGGGATGCGGCCGGATCCGTGCCGACGGGTGCCGTGCTGGGATTTTCTCGCCTTGGGGATGTCCGCGTCAGAGGCGCGAACCTCGGGGCGCACGCCTTAGGGGTGCTGGTCTCAGCGGGCCAGCACGGTCATCTCGTCACCGTGGACGTCCACGGCGCTGAGGTCGACCTCGTCCGCCGGGTGGGCCTCGGCCACCGGTCCCTCGACCTCCAGCACCGTCTCGCCGTCCTCACTGGACCCGTCGGCCCCGCCCTCCGCGGTGAGGGCGGCGGTCTCGCGGGAACCGGCGGCCAGGTAGTTCCACCGGTCGTCGGGGTCCTGCCACCAGGTGCCGGCCACCACCTGGCGGTTGAGGTTGCTGCAGTCCCACCCGCCCTCTCGTTCCCCGGCCACGGTGGCCTCGGTTCCGTCGTCGGTCTCGGCGACCAGGACCGCGCGGGCCAGGCCCCCGCCGTCGTGCCCGCCGAACCGCACACACGACCAGCGGCCGGTTCCGCCGCCGGGCAGGTCCTGGACGGCGAACTCCCAGGCGGTCGCGGTGCGTATCGGGTCCTCGGGCGGGTCACCGGCGCAGGCCAGCTCGCCCCACAGGTCGAAGCCCTGTTCCGGGCCGAGCACCTCATGCGGACCGAGCCTGCGGATGTCGGCGGGCGGGGGCGGCATGTACCCGAGGTGGGCGGTGTCCAGCCCGCCCAGGTCGATCGCCGTGTACGGCTCGCCGTGCGCCACTTCGGGAGCACGCAGGCGCAGGACGGGCCCCACGTCGCAGTGCTCCCCGGTGGACAGGGCCTCGGTGACACCGTCCTCGTGTTCGATCGGGGACCAGTCGGCGCCGTCCTCACCGAGCGGTGCGGTGTCGGCCTCGACGATCCACGGGGGCAAGAGGTAGTGGGTGCCCTCTTCGGTATCGGCCAGGCGCAGCGCGGGCCAGTTGGCCACTCCGTTGCCGGGTTCGGCGAACACCTCCACCCGCTCGTCGCCGTCCTGGTGGGTATAGCGGGCGACCCTGGGGCCGTCGTGCAGGAGCACGACGTCGCTGTCGGCCACATCGCCGGCGAACAGCAGCGCGGGTGAGTCCGGAGTGTCGGAGCCGGCTTGGCCCTCCTGCTCGATCCAGGCCGCCAGGGCCCGCTGGGTGAGGTCCCCGTCATCGGCTGCGTCGCCTCGGGGGTGCCAGGCGGTCAGGTCCAGTCGGAAGCTCTTCCGCCACGTGTCGGGCGCGGTCGGTTCGGAGAGCTGAGCCGGAGGCGCGGCGACCGTGGGGACGACGACGCCGCCGTCGGGCCCGGCGGTGGCCAGGCCGAGGGCGCTTGCCCCAAAGAGCAGGAGACCCGCGGCGGCGGCCAGGCCCCGGCGGTGCACCAGGGCACCCCGGCCGCTGACCCGCACGACCGTGGGGTCGGGCAGGTGCGGTGGCTCCAGTACCCGCTGGGCACGCTCCACGGCGGTCGCCGCGTCGCGGATCCCTGCGGCGGAGAGGACTTCGCTGGCCTGCTGGGTGTCCAGGCCCTCCACCTTCAGGAGGGCATAGGCGGCGCGGTCCGCCGAATCCAGGCCTGCCAGCGCCTCCAAGGCGCGGGCCTCGGCCCCCACCCCGTCGAGGGGTGAGACCCGCAGGCCCGCCCGGCCACGGGGGTGCCAGCCGCGGGGGAGGAGTGCTCGCCGCAGGACCCGGCGGCGGACGCGCGGGTAGTCGTGTGGCCGGGGGTGGCGCCGTCCCCTCGGAAGCGCGCCGGTCACGAGCCGGTGGGAGTGTTCCAGCAGACCGTGCGGTTCCCTGCTGCCGGAGAGGGTGAGTAGAGCGAGCAGGACCAGGTTCCGGTAGGGGGAGCGGGGGAGGGGCTGCTCGGGGGTGTCGGGCATCAGGGCTCCTCGGGATCTTTCCGAGCGACCCTAGAGAAACGGGGCGGGCCGCACCGGGCAAACGCCGATAGCCGTGGCCTATGTCAGGAATGTCCTGCTGACAGGGTCCTGGTGGACCGCCTGGCTGTTGAGCGCAGCGAGGTCGGGTCCAGCGATGCGATCGATCACGTTCCCGTCCTCGATGTGGCCACACCTGAGCATCGGCCCCGGGAACGCGTGCGCTGGCTCGGCCCCCGGCGCCGCCTGGGGCCTGCCTGATGCGGCACTTGGGAGACCGGGTAACCTCGTCAGGCCAGTCGGACTCCACCTTGTGGGCCAGTGAACCCGGATCGGATCCGGGTCTGACCCGCAGCGGTGCGGGGGACGGGCGGGCGCGTCCTGGCGGAGGACACCGCGCAGGCAGTCCGTACCCGCTCGCCCCCGCGTTCGAGGACCTGCTGGCGCCGACGGTACGAGCCGTCGGTCACCCCCGGGCCACGCGGAGCAGCCCCCTGACACGAAGGACGTCCATGCCGCCAACCGGTCGACCTGCATCGGGCCTACCCGGTCCGGGCAGCGACAGCACGGAGCTCCGTGCCCCGGGAACGGCCGGACCGCGCGACCGGCGCGACCGCTGCCCCGGCACGTTCAGACCGTGGGAGGCCGATGACGGGCTCCTGGTCCGGCTCCGGCTCATCGGAGGGCGCCTTTCCGCGGACGCCCTGACCGCTCTGGTCGGGGTCGCGGAACGGTACGGTGACGGCCGGGTCCGGGCCACCGTGCGGGCAAACCTGCAGCTGCGCGCCCTCCCGGGGGAGGACGGCACCCTCGCCCCGGAGGTCATCGGCGCGCTCGAGGGCACGGGGCTCCTCCCCTCGCGCACCCACGAACTGGTCCGCAACGTCATGGTCTCCCCGGGCTCGGGCCTCTGGAGCGGGCGGGCCGACCTGCGCCCGGTCGCCGCCGAGCTCGACCGGCTCCTGTGCGCGGCCCCGCACCGTGCAGGACTCCCCGGCCGGTTCCTGTTCGTGCTCGATGACGGCCGCGGCGACCTCATGGAACGCACCTGTGACCTGGGCCTGGCCGCCCTCGACGCACACCGCGCGCAGATCCGGGTCGGGAACGGCTGGGGCCCGGTGGTCGCCCTCGACGAGGCGGCAGAGGCCCTGGTCTCGCTCACCGACCGGTTCCTGGATCACCGCGGGGACGGCCCTTGCGCCGCGTGGCACGTCAGCGAACTCCCGGCCCCGCTCACCGAGCCTGCACCGCCCGACCCGCGACTGCCTCCCCCCGCGCCCTCACTCCCGTACGGCCCCGTGCCAGGGGGAGGGCAGCACGTACCCGTCCACGGCACCGGACTGGACCGAGCCGCCGCCGACACGCTCACCGAGGAGATCCGTGCCACCGGCCACGGCACCCTCGTCGTGACCCCGTGGCGCGGCGTCCTCGTCCCCGGTGTCCCCGTCCCCGGAGGTAGCTCTTGACGCCCCTGAACCGGCTGAACCGACCGAACCGGCACTATCACTACATCGACGACGGGCCGGCGATCTACACCGACTCCTTCGCCACGATCCGGCGAGAAGCCTCGCTGGGGCACCTGCCGCCGGACGCCGAACGGCTCGCGGTGCGCATGATCCACGGCACCGGCCAGGTCGACCTCGCCGCGGACCTGGTGGTCCACCCCGGTCTGCTCTCCTCGGCCCGGAAAGCGCTGGGCTCGGGCGCGCCGATCCTGTGCGACGCGGGCATGGTGGCGGCGGGCGTCACCCGCGCGCGGCTGCCCGCCGAGAACGAGGTGCGGTGCCTGCTGTCCGACCCGCGGGTTCCCGGCCTCGCGCGGGACTGGGGCACCACCCGGTCCGCGGCCGCCGTGTCCCTGTGGGAACCGGAGCTTGAGGGCGCCGTAGTGGCCGTGGGCAACGCGCCCACCGCGCTGTTCCACCTGCTGGAGATGCTGATCGACGGCGCCCCGCGCCCTGCCGCGATCGTCGGCTGCCCCGTCGGGTTCGTCGGCGCTGCGGAGTCCAAGCAGGCCCTGACCGAGCTGGCCGACCGGCACGGCATCGACGTCCCCTTCGTGACCGCCCTCGGCCGTCGCGGAGGGTCCGCGATGACCTCGTCGGCCCTGAACGCACTTGCCAAGGAGGAGGAGTGACCGGCCGTTTCCACGGTGTCGGCGTAGGCCCCGGGGACCCCGAACTCATCACGCTCAAGGCCGCCCGGCTCATTTCCGCCGCCGACGTCGTCGCCTACCACGCCGGCGCGGGCAAACGCTCGAACGCCCGCCGGATCGCCGCCGAACTCGTCCCGGACACGGCGATCGAGGAGGAGCTCACCTACCCGGTGACGACCGGTACGACCGACCACCCGGGCGGGTACACGGGCGCGCTCGCGGACTTCTACGCACGTTCCGCGCAGCGCCTGGCCGCGCACCTGGACGCCGGGCGGGACGTCGTGCTGCTGTCCGAGGGCGACCCGCTGTTCTACGGCTCGTACATGTACATGCACGACCGGCTCTCGGATCGGTACCCGACCGAGATCGTTCCGGGTATCCCCGCGTTCGCGGCCGCCGCCTCGGCCGCGGAGTCCCCATTGGCCCGGCAGACCGACGTACTCACGGTGCTTCCGGGGACCCTGCCCGAACCGGAGCTGGCCCGGCGCCTGGCCGGCACCGACGCGGCCGTGGTCATGAAGCTGGGGCGCACGTTCCCGGCGGTCCGGCGGGCACTGGAGGCGGCCGGGCGTCTGGAGCACGCGGTGTACGTGGAGCGGGCGTCGATGGAGGAGGAGCGCCGGATGCCGGTCGCGGAGGTCGACCCGGCGACGGTCCCCTACTTCTCGCTGATCCTGGTGACCGGGGACAGCCGGAACGGAACACGGTCCCGCACCGGCCGGACCGCCCCGCAAGCCGTGCCCGAGGCTGCCGAGCCGGCCGCGGAACTCCTGGTCGTCGGCCTGGGGCCGGGACCGGACCACTGGCTCACCGCCGAGGCGTCCGCCGCGCTGGCCGAGGTGGACCACGTGGTGGGGTACGGCGCCTATGTCGACCGGGTACCGCAGCGTGCCGGGCTCACCCGGCACTCCTCCGGCAACACCGTGGAACTCGACCGGGCCCGCCTCGCCCTCGACCTGGCTCGGAAGGGGGAACGGGTCGCGGTGGTCTCCGGCGGGGACGCGGGGGTCTTCGGGATGGCCACGGCCGTGTTCGAGGCGGCCGAGAACCCCGACTACCGGGACGTACCGGTCCGGGTGCTGCCCGGGGTGAGCGCCGTCCAGGCCGTGGCGGCGCGTGCGGGTGCCCCGGTCGGCGGGGACTTCGCGGTCATGAGCCTGTCCGACCGGCTCAAGCCGTGGGAGGTCATCGAACGCCGGCTTCGTGCGGTGGCCGGGGCCGACCTGGCGCTTGCGGTCTACAACCCGGCCTCACGGTCCCGGACCGAACAGATCGCCACCGCACGCCGGGTCCTGTTGGAGCACCGCGCGCCGGAGACGGTCGTGGTCGTGGGCCGGAGCGTGGGCCGGGAGGGCGAATCCCTGGAGGTGACGACGTTGGGTGACCTGGATCCGGCAACGGTGGACATGCGGTGCCTGCTGATCGTCGGCGCGTCCGGGACCCGGGTCTCCGAAGCCGGACGTGTGTGGACCCCGCGGTGGGTGGAGCAGGAGGCGCGGCAGTGACCGTGCACTTCGTGGGCTCCGGGCCCGGTGCCGCCGACCTGTTGACGGTACGCGCCACGCGCATGCTCGCAGCGGCGGACGTGGTGCTCTACCCGGGCACGTACCTGGACCCGGGGGTCCTGGACCACTGTGCACCCGGCGCGGAGCTGGTCGACACCCAGGGCCTGGACCTGGACCGCATCACCGAACGCCTCGTCGCCGCGCACACGGGGGGTCTGGCGGTGGTGCGGCTGACGTCCGGGGATCCGTCGGTGTACTCGGCGCTGTCGGAGCAGACCCGGCGGCTCGACGCGCGCGGCGTGCCGTGGGACGTCACGCCCGGGGTGCCCGCCTTCGCGGCCGCTTCGGCGCTGGTGGGACGTGAGCTGACCGTGCCGCTGGTGTCGCAGTCGGTGGTGCTGACCCGGACCCAGTCGCGGTCGAGCGCGATGCCGGAGACGGAGTCGCTGGAGGCGTTCGCGGCGACCCGGGCGACGTTGGTGCTGCACCTGGCGATCCGGCGGGTGCGAGAGCTCATGGAACGGATCGAACCGGAGTACGGGGCGGACTGCCCGGTCGTGGTCGCACACCGGGTCGGCGGGCCGGAGGAGGCGGTGCTGCACGGGACCGTCGGCGACATCGCGGACGCGGTGGAGGAGGCGGGGTTCCGCCAGGCCGCGGTGATCCTCGTGGGGCGCGCGTTGACACCAGGGGAGGGGGGCGAGTCGTTCCTGTACGACCCCGAGCGCCCCCGTGGCGGTACCTAGAGTGTCAGGGACCACTGCGTGACGGTGCGGGCCGGGGTCCATCCCGTGAACGTGCCGACGGGTGCGGTGGTCTCCACCGCGGTCCGGGTCAGTTCCCCGCCGCGGGCACGGTAGGCGTCGGCGAGCAGGTGTTCGGTCTCCAGAGTCACCCCGTGGACGACGATCCGCCCGCCCGGTGACAACGCCTCCAAACAGGCCTCGAGCACCCCCGGGCGGGTGGCTCCCCCGCCGACGAAGACGGCGTCGGGGGAGGGCAACCCCTTCAAAGCCTCCGGCGCGCGCCCGTGCACCACCTCCAGCCCGGGTACCCCGAGCGTGCCGGCGTTGCGCCCGATCCGCACGGCGCGCTCGGCCCCGGACTCGACCGCGGTGGCCGTGCAGGTCGGGTCGGCGCGCATCCATTCGACACCGACCGAACCCGCGCCCGCACCGACGTCCCACAGGTGCTGACCCGGCGAGGGCGCCAAGCGGGCCAGCGCCGAGACCCGCAGGTCGCGTTTGGTGAGTTGGCCGTCGTGTTCGAAGGCGTCGTCGGGCAGGCCGGGGAACAGGCCGTACCCGACCGGGTCGACGGTCTCCAGCGCGAGCATGTGCAGGGCCGGAACCTCCGCCGGAGGCGAGGCGCACCAGGCCTCGGCGGTGCCCTCCCAGCGGGACTCGTCCGCGGCCCCCAGGTCGCCGAGCACGGTTATCCGGCATGCGGGGTGCCCGGCGCCGGTCAGCAGAACGGCGACCTGCGCGGGGGTCGACGGTCCCGAGGAAAGGACCAGCAGGCGGCGCCGCGGCCCCAGGTGGCGCAGCACCAAGCGGGGGTCGCGCCCGACCAGGCTCACGACCGTGCACCGTTCCGCGGGCCAGTTCATGCGGGCGCGCGCCAGGGCGACCGAGGACACCGCAGGCTCCACCCGCACCGCGCCGGCACCGAGCACATCGACGAGGGTGGTGCCGATACCGGAGACGAAGGGGTCACCGGAAGCGAGGGCGACCACCCTGCCGTCCCCGAGCGACGACAGCAGGGACGGCAGCCCTTCGCGCAGGGGTGACGGCCACGGTTCCCGCTGCTGCCCGGGGCGCTCCGGGAGCATCGCCAGGTGTCGGCGCCCGCCCAGGACCGTGTCCGCGTCCAGGACGAGCCGGCGCGCCCGCTCCGGGAGCCCTTCCCAACCCTCGGCGCCGACCCCGACAACGGTGATCCCGGGGCGGGGCGGAGGGCGCTTGTCGACCGTCATGGCTGTGACGTTATCGTGGCGTGCACAGGCACGAGGTGCCCCGGGTCCCCAACCGTCGGAAACGGCGGCTACGGAGGCTGGGGAGAATCTGGGAAGACCGGTGAGAGTCCGGCACAGGCCCGCTGCGGTGAACCGGGCCCCGAACACGGGGACCCGGCAAGTCCGAAGACCGGCCTCGCGCCCGCCCCTTACCGACGGCGAACACGAGCGGGAGCCTCACTATGCCTCAGCGGCCTGCGCACTACCCCTTCTCCGCGATCGTGGGGTGTGACACCGAGCAGCTCGACGACCTGGGGCTGGCGCTCGTCCTCACCAGCGTGTCCCCCGAGATCGGAGGGGTGCTGGTGCGCGGACAGAAGGGCACCGCGAAGTCCACCGCCGTGCGCGCGCTCGCCTCACTCCTGCCCCCGGTCGAGGTGTACCGGGGCGACCGTTTCTCCGTGGACCCCGCCGACTCCGGACAGCAGTCCCCCGACGGCCCCTTCGGCGCCGAGACCGCCGTGGAGAGCCGACCGGTCCGCTTGGTCGACCTGCCCGTCGGCGCCACCGAGGACCGGGTGCTGGGATCGCTGCACTTGGAGCAGGCGCTTACGCACGGAAAGGTCGCCTACGAGCCGGGGTTGCTGGCGCGGGCCCATCGCGGACTCCTGTACGTGGACGAGGTGAATCTACTCCACGACCACCTCGTCGACCTGCTCCTGGACTCCGCCGCGACCGGCCGGGTGACGGTGGAGCGCGACGGGTTCTCCGTGGAACACGCGGCCCGGTTCCTGCTCATCGGAACCATGAACCCGGAGGAGGGCGAGCTGCGGCCCCAACTCCTGGACCGGTTCGGGCTGACCGTCGAGGTGACGGCGCCGACCGACCCCGCCGCACGGGCCGAGGTGGTGCGTCGGCGGCTGGCCTACGACAGCGATTCCGCGGGGTTCGCCGCCAGGTACCACGACGCCGAGGAGGCCCTCGCCGACCGCATCGCGAAGGCGCGCAGCGCGCTGGAGCGGGTGCACCTGTCGGAGGCGGCGCTGCTGAAGATCGCCGAGGTGTGTTCGGCCTTCGAGGTGGACGGGCTGCGGGCCGACATCGTGACCTCCCGCGCAGCAGTGGCGCACGCCGCCTGGGCGGGGCGCGAGACGGTCACGCGCGCCGACATCCGCCGCGCGGCCCTGCTGACGCTGCCGCACCGGCGCCGTCGCAACCCCTTCGACGCACCGGGACTGGACGAGGAGCTGCTCGACCGGATCCTGGGTGACGAGGAACCGCCGCCGGACCCGCCGCAGCCGCCGGATTCCTCGGACTCCCCAGAGACCACGGACCCTTCGCAGGCCCCCGACCCGCCGGAACAGTCCCCGGAGGACACGGGGCCCGAGGGGGCGGGCCCCGACACCCAGGGCCCGGAGAACGCCTCGGAGGAGACCGGCGAGGCCCAGGAGACCGACGTACCCCCGAACACGGACGCCCCGCGGGACCCCAGTGAGGATTCCGAGGACGGCGGCACCCCGCCCCCCTCGTCGGAGAAGGCCACGAGCACGGTCGGATCCACGGCCCCCTACCGCGCCCGCAAACTCACCGTGCGCGGGGCGGGCCAGGGCGCCGACGGCAAGCGGAGCCGGGCGGTGGGCCGGCGCGGCCGCCGGATCGGCGCCACGCGGCCCGGTGCCGGTTCCGGATCATCGCTTCACCTGGTGGAGACCGTGCGCGCCGCGGCGTCCGGTCCCAGGGACGGCGACGGGGTGCGTATCCGTCCGCAGGACCTGCGGATGGCGGTGCGCGAGGGCCAGGAGAGCAACCTGATCCTGTTCTGCGTGGACGCGTCCGGATCGATGGCGGCACGCAAACGCATGGGCGAGGTCAAGACCGCGATCCTGTCCCTGCTCCTGGACGCCTACCGGCGCCGCGACAAGGTCGGGCTCATCACCTTCCGCGCGCAGCGGGCCGAGCTGGTGCTGCCGCCGACACATTCGGTGGACGTGGCCGCGGCCCGGCTGGAGGACGTGCCCGCGGGCGGCCGGACGCCGTTGGCGGAGGGGTTGCTGGAGGCCGACCGGGTGCTGCGGCGCGAACAGCGGCGCGACCCCCGCCTGCGTCCGCTGCTGGTCGTGGTGACCGACGGGCGGGCCACCGGTTCGCGCGGTGCCGTCCAGCAGTCCCTGGCCGCGGCCGACCACATCGCCGGGCAGGAGGTCTCCACCGTCGTGGTCGACGGCGAGTCCGGGCCGATGCGGCTGGGGCTGGCCCTCGCGCTCGCCGCACGCCTGGGAGCCGAACACCTGCCGGTCGGCGAGGTCAACGCCGATGCTCTGAACACCGCCGTACGAGAAAGGGCCGCCTGATGCCGCAGGGCCAACCGTCCGTAGTGCCCGACGACGGGCTCACCACACGACAGCGCCGCCACCAGCCGCTTCTGGCCGTCCACACCGGGGACGGAAAGGGCAAGTCGACCGCGGCCTTCGGGCTGGCGCTGCGCAGCTGGAACCAGGGTTGGCGGATCGGGGTGTTCCAGTTCGTCAAGTCGGCCAAGTGGAGGATCGGCGAGCAGACCGTCCTGGAGCGGCTGGGGAAGCTGCACGAGGAGACCGGTGAGGGCGGCCCCGTCGAGTGGCACAAGATGGGTTCCGGATGGTCGTGGATCCGCCGTAAGGACGGCGAGGAGGACCACGCGGCGGCCGCTGCGGAGGGCTGGGCCGAGATCAAGCGCCGCCTGGCCGACGAGCGGCACGACCTCTACGTGCTCGACGAGTTCACCTACCCGCTCGCGTGGGGCTGGATCGACGTGGACGATGTCGTGGAGACCCTGTCGAACAGGTCGGGGCGCCAGCACGTGGTCATCACCGGGCGGCGGGCCGACCCGCGCCTGATGGAGGCCGCAGACCTGGTCACGGAGATGGCCAAGGTCAGGCACCCGATGGACAGCGGCCGCAAGGGCCAGCGGGGGATCGAGTGGTGACGTCCTCGGTAGCTGCCCGAACGGAGGCGGCGGGGACCCTGCCGCGGGTCATGGTGGCCGCACCGATGACCGGCCAGGGCAAAACCACGGTCGCGACGGGGCTCATGGCGGCCCTGCGCGGGTCCGGGCTCGCGGTGAGCGGGCACAAGGTGGGGCCCGACTACATCGATCCGGGGTACCACGCGCTGGCGACCGGGCGACCGGGCCGGAACCTGGATCCGCACCTGGTCGGTGAGGACCGTGTGGCGCCGCTGCTGCTGCACGGGGCGCGCGGGGCGGATACGGCCGTGGTCGAGGGCGTCATGGGCCTGCACGACGGGCGGATCGGCACGGATGGATTCGCGTCGTCGGCGCACGTGGCGGCCCTGACCCGGACCCCCGTGGTGCTCGTGGTGGACGTGGCGCGGATGTCGCGTTCGGTGGGCGCGCTGGTAGCGGGCATGGCCGACTATGACCCGGCCGTGGAGGTCGCCGGGGTGATCCTGAACCGGGCGGGATCGGACCGCAACACCACGGAGGTCGTGCGGTCGCTGCGTCTGCCCGTGCTGGGTGTGGTGGGCCGGGACGAGGGGTTGGCCTCGCCGTCCCGGCACCTGGGGCTCGTGCCGGCGGCCGAGCGGGACGGTGCGGCGCTGGTCGTCGAGCGCATGGCCGAGCAGATCGCGCGGCAGGTGGACCTGGACGCGGTACTGGAGGTGGCCCGGTCCGCGCCCGCGCTGGAGGCGGAACCGTGGTCGCCGGTGCTGTCGGGGGTACCGGGGGCCGGGGCGCGTGCTTCGGGTACCGACGACCGCCCGGTGGTGGCCGTGGCCGGCGGCCGGGCGTTCACGTTCCGGTACGCCGAGACCGAGGAGCTGCTGGCCGAGGCCGGATGCCGGGTGGAGGTATTCGACCCGCTCCGGGACTCGGCGTTGCCAGCGGGCACGCGCGGACTGTACCTGGGGGGCGGTTTCCCCGAGGTGCACGCCGGCGAGCTGGCCGCGAACCGGGGGCTGCTGGGGGAGCTGCGGCAGGCGGTGCGCGACGGTGTCCCGACGGTCGCCGAGTGCGCCGGGATGCTGTACCTGGCCAGGACCCTGGACGGGGAGCCCATGGCCGGGGCGCTGGACGCGGACGCGCGGATGTCGGAGCGGCTGACCCTGCGCTATCCGGAGGCCGTCGCGCCGTCGGACACGCTGCTGACGCGCGCCGGGGAGCGGGTCACGGGGCACGAGTTCCACCGGACGCGGCTGGCACCGGGGGCCTGCGGGCGGACGCCGGCGTGGGAGATCGACGGAACGGCCGAGGGGTTCGCGTCCCCGAGCGTGCACGCCTCGTACCTGCACGTCCACTGGGCCGGACACCCGCGGCTGGCGGCGCGGTTCGCCGCTGCCGTGTACGGGACCGGTCCGCACTTTGCCGCCACCGCGCCGAGCGCCGCCACCGCCGCTCCGCGCGCTGCCACCCGCGGGCACGAACAGGGTTCGGCGGACACACACGGTCCAGGGGAGGCGGCAGCCGTACCAGTCCCCGTGTCCGATCCCCTGCGCCACCACGGGGACCGCGAGACCGGTAACGGGCTCCTCGACTTCGCCGTCAACGTCTACTCCGGCCGCCGGCCCGAGTGGCTCGACCAGGCACTGCGGGACAGCCTCGACGACGTGGGCGCCTACCCCGACGCGGCGCCGGCGCGGGCGGCCATCGTCCACCGGCACGGCCGTCGCGCCGACGAAGCCCTGCCGACGGCTGGCGCTGCCGAGGCCTTCACCCTGCTCGCACGGGTGCGCCCGTGGCGGCGTCCAGTGGTCGTGCACCCCCAGTTCACCGAACCGCACTCCGCCCTGGAACAGTCCGGGCACGCCGTGACGACCGTGCTCTGCCGGGCCGAGGACGGATTCGCTTTCGACCCGGAAGCGGTGCCCGAGGACGCCGACCTCGTGGTCGTCGGCAACCCGACCAACCCCACGGGGATCCTGCACCCGGCCGAGACGCTGCGGCAGCTGTGCCGACCGGGCCGGGTGGTGGCGGTGGACGAGGCGTTCATGGACGCGGTCCCGGGAGAACCCGAGTCCCTGGCGGGGGAGGCGCTCCCCGGGCTGGTGGTCCTGCGCAGCCTCACCAAGCACTGGTCCATCCCGGGCCTGCGCGCCGGCTACGTGGTCGGCGACGCGCGGGTGGTGGACGAGCTCACCCGCGCCCAGACGCCGTGGTCGGTCTCCACCCCCGCGATCGCCGCGACCGCGGCCTGCACCGACACGCGGGCCACCGCCGAGGCCGACGCGCGGGCGCGGATCCTGGAGAACCAGCGCGCCGTGCTCGAGGCCGGGCTGCGCGAGCTGGGGGTGGCGTTCGTTCCGTCCCGTGCGCCGTTCGTGCTGGTGCGGGTGGGGCACGGGGTACACGGCCGTCTGCGGGACGCCGGGATCGCCGTGCGCCGCGCGGACACTTTCCCCGGGCTCGACGCCTCCTGGATCCGGGTGGCGGTCCGCCCCGAGCGGACCACCCGGCGCTTGCTCACCGCCCTGGCCGGACTCCCGAGGGCCGAGGAGGCTGCGCGCGACGCGCACATATGACGGGCGCCTATGCGGCCGGACCGCTGCCGGAAAGGCGGTCGGCCCTTACCGCAGGGAGAGCACCCAGGTGAGCGCCGCGGACACGTCGTGCACGGCCGGGACCCCTGGGGGACCGGGTGGCCTGCGGACCACCACGACCGGGACACCGAGGGAGCGCGCCGCCGCCATCTTCGGCCAGGTGTAGGTTCCGCCCGCGTCCTTGGTGACGAGGACGCCGGTGCCGTGGCCCTGCATGAGCCCGTGTTCCCCGTCGAAGGTGTAGGGGCCGCGGCTGGTGACGAGTCTCCATGCCTCGGGCAGATCGAGGTCGGGCACGTCGACCACCCGTGCGAGCACGGAACGGCTCCCCAGGGCGGGCACGAACCGCTTCAGCTCCTGGCGGCCGACGGTGAGGAACGGGTGCCCGCCCAGTTCCGCGGCACGGTCGGCGGCCTCCTCGTGGGTGTCCGTGAAGTGCCAGGCCGGGTCGGGCTCCCACGGCGGGCGTTCCAACCGCAGCAGGGGGAGCAGCCCGGTGCAGGCGGCGGCCGCGTTGGCGGTCATGCCGAGGGCGAAGGGGTGGGTGGCGTCGACCACGGCGTCGTAATCCGACAGGGCCGCGCGCAGCCCGTCGACGCCACCGAACCCGCCGATACGGACCTCGCCGACGGGCAGCCTCGGGCGGGCCACGCGTCCGGCGAGGGAGGAGGTCACGTGCACCCCGGCCTCCACCAGGAGGGCGGCGAGCTCGCGTGCCTCTGACGTCCCACCCAGGATCAGCACCCGCGGGGCGGCGGGGCCTGCCGCAGGAACGGCCCCGCGCTGTGCCTCCTGGGCGGGCGTCCTCTGCGCCGACCCGCCGGGCACGGCAGCCCCTGCCTCGCCCGGCGCCCCGGGCGGCAGCACCGGCATCCCACCGGGCGCGCCCGCGCGGGCGAGGCCGAGCAGAGCGTCGACGTCGAGGTGCCGCTCCACCAGGTCGCCCAGCAGGTCCAGCCGCCGTTCCCGCGCGGCCGCGAACTCCGTACCGGACGACTCCAGGCCCAGCGTCCGCGCCAGGAACGCGGACCGGAACCCGTCGCCCTCCAAGCTCCCGTGCCACATGGTCCCGTAGACCGCACCCGACCGGGTCCCGCCCAGGAACTCCTCGCCCCCACCGCCGACGGTGACCCGCCCGTGGTGGATCTCGTAACCGTGCGCGGGTGCCCCGAGCGCGCTCCCCCTGGGCAGGCGCAGGGTCTTGTCCGCGGTGAACTCGGTCCGCACGTCCAGCAGCCCGAGCCCGTCGGCAGACGCCCCGGCCCCGGCCTCCACCCCGTCCGGGTCGGCGATCGTCCGCCCCAGCATCTGGAACCCGCCGCACACCCCGAGCAAGGGTCGGCCCCGCCGCACGTGGTCGTGCAGAGCCCGGTCGAGGCCGCGCGCACGCAGCCAGGCCAGGTCGGCGAGGGTGGACCGGCTCCCGGGCAGCACCACCAGGTCCGCGTCGGACAGGTCGTGCGGGGAGGAGGCGAATACGACGTCGAGCCCCGGCTCCAACCCGAGGGCGTCCACGTCGGTGAAGTTGCTGATCCGCGGCAGCCGCACCACCGCGACCCGGCGCACGGACCCGCTCTCCGATCGGTCCCCGGCCCGGTGCGGAGCCAGGTCCAGGGCGTCCTCGGAGTCGAGCCACACCCCGGCGTCCCACGGCAGGGTCCCGTACACCCGGCGCCCGGTGAGCCGTTCGAGGTCGTCCAACCCGGGCCGCAGCAGGCTCGGTTCCCCCCGGAACTTGTTGATCACGAAACCGGAGACCAGCGCTTGGTCGGCGGCCTCCAGCAAACCCACGGTGCCGTAGAGCGAGGCGAAGACCCCGCCCCGGTCGATGTCGCCGACCACCACCGTAGGTAGCCCCGCGTGCCGGGCCAGGCCCATGTTCACGTAGTCGCCCGCGCGCAGGTTGATCTCGGCCGGGCTGCCCGCGCCCTCGGCCACGACGACGCCGTACCGGGAGGAGAGGTCGCCGAAGGCTTCGTGGGCGGCCTTCGCCAGGTGCCGGCGCCCCTGTTCCCAGTCGGTGGAGGACAGGTCCCCGGCCGGGTGCCCAAGGAGCACAGTGTGGCTGCGCCGGTCGGTGCCGGGTTTGAGCAGCACCGGGTTCATCGCCGGTTCCGGGTCCGCCCCCGCCGCGAGCGCCTGCACCCACTGGGCCCGGCCGATCTCGGCGGGACGCCCGTCAGGGCCGCGGCAGACCATGGAGTTGTTGGACATGTTCTGCGCCTTGTACGGCGCGACGCCCACCCCGCGGCGGGCCAGCGCCCGGCAGAGCCCGGTGGTGACCACACTCTTGCCGGCGTCGGAGGTCGCCCCCGCCACCAACAGGCCACCGCCGCCGGATCCGCCGGGAGCCCCGTGCGCCCCCGTGAGGCCTCCTGCTGCGTCCCCGCTCACGACGGCCTCCTCAACAGTGCGGTGTCCATGACCCAGCCGGCCCGTTCCTTCGCGCGGGTCCGGGCCTCCCCGATCTCCGGGAGCACGTCGGCGACCCGCCCGGCCACCAGTTCCTCCGATCCGGTGCCGAGGTTGGCGCCCCACCACACGGACCACTCTCCCAACCCTTCGAAGGCGGGGCGGGCCCCGAGCATGACGACGATGTTGTCCTGGCCGGCGGCGACGGCCTCGTCCAGCCTCCGCAGAGGCGTGACGTGCACCGGCCGCCCCACGTCGTGCAGCACGATCCGGTGCCGGGCCGCGAGGAGCTGCGGGGCGCTGATCCCGGGCAGCACGTCGTACTCCACGGGCACCTTCCCCCGGTCATCGATGCGGGCCACGATCCGCAGCGTCGAGTCGTACAGGGACGGGTCTCCCCAGACCAGGAACGCCGCGCTGCCGCCCCGCTCGGCCAGGACCTCCTCGACGGCCCGCACGCGCGCCTCGTGCCAGTCGGCGACCGCCGCGCGGTAGTCGGCTGGGTCGTCGCGGTCGCGTTCCGGGTCCGCCACGGCCACCAGCGGCACCCCGTGGGCGTCGCACACCGCACGGCGCAGGTCGAACAACCCGTCGTCCCGCCGCTTGCGCGCCGCCACCGCGTAGTCGCACCCGCGCAGCGCGGCGGAGGCCTCCGGGGTGAGCTGGTCGGGGCCCATCCCGATGCCGACGATACGGACCCTCATTCGGAGCGTTCCTCGATGTCGCCCTCGACCTCCAGGTACACCTCCGACAGCGCCTGCAGCGTCTCCTGGGCCGGCTCGGCCCACAGACCGCGCCGCGCCGCCTCGTGCAGCCGCTCGACGATGCCGTTGAGGGCCCACGGGTTGGAGCGGCGCATGAACGCCTGAGTCTCCTCGTCGAGCACGTACTCCGCTGCGAGCTTCTCGTACATCCAGTCGTGCACGACCCCGGCCGTCGCGTCGAACCCGAAGAGGTAGTCGACGGTTGCGGCCAGCTCGAAGGCCCCCTTGTACCCGTGGCGGCGCATGGCCCCGATCCAGCGCGGATTGACCACGCGGGCGCGGAACACCCGTGCGGTCTCGTCGGCCAGGGGCCGGGTGCGCACCGCGTCGGGGGTGGTGGAGTCGCCGACGTAGGCCTTGGGTTCGGCGCCCGAGAGCGCGCGCACGGTCGCGATCATGCCGCCGTGGTACTGGAAGTAGTCGTCGGAGTCGGCGATGTCGTGCTCGGCGCTGTCGACGTTCTTCGCGGCGACCTTGATGCGCCGGTAGTTGGTGCGCATGTCGTCGGCGGCCGGAACCCCGTCGAGGCCGCGCCCGTAGGCGTAACCGCCCCAGGCCGTGTACACCTCGGCGAGGTCGCGGTCGTCGCGCCAGTTCCCGGACTCCACGAGCTGCAGGATCCCGGCGCCGTAGGATCCGGGCGCGGAACCGAAGATCCGGGTGGTGGCGCGTCGGTGGTCGCCGTGGTCGGCCAGGTCCGCGCGGGTGTGGGCGCGCACGTAGTTGTCCTCGTCGGCTTCGTCGAGATCGGCGACCAGTGCCACGGCGTCGTCGAGCATGGCGACCACGTGCGGGAAGGCGTCGCGGAAGAACCCGGAGATGCGCACGGTCACGTCGATGCGCGGGCGCCCCAGCTCCTCCAGCGGGATCACGTCGAGCTTGCTGACCCGGCGGGAGGCCTCGTCCCACTCGGGGCGGACACCGAGCAGGGACAGGACCTCGGCCACGTCGTCGCCGGAGGTGCGCATCGCCGAGGTGCCCCACACCGACAGGCCCACGGACCCGGGGTAGGTGCCGGTCTCCTCCATGTGGCGGCGCAACAGGGAGTCGGCCATCGCCTGGCCGGTCTCCCAGGCCAGGCGGGAGGGCACGGCGCGCGGGTCGACCGTGTAGAAGTTCCGGCCGGTCGGGAGCACGTTGACCAGCCCGCGCAGGGGGGAGCCCGAGGGGCCGGCCGGCACGAACCCGCCGTTGAGGGCGTGCGTGAGGTGGTCGAGTTCGTCTGTGGTGCGGGCGAGGCGCGGCACGACCTGGTCGGCGGCGAACTCCAGGACCCGGCGCACGTCGGGGTCTTCGTGCAGGTCGGCCACGGCGGAGCGGTCCCAGCCGGCGGCCTCCATCCCTTCGACCAGGGCGCGGGCCTGGGCCTCGACCTCGTCGACCTCGTTGGTGGGGGCCTCTCCCTTCAGTCCCAGGGCTGAGCGCAGGCCGGGCACGGCGGCGCCGACCCCGCCCCAGACCTGCGCGGCGCGCAGGACGGCCATGGTGAGGTTGACGCGGGGTTCGCCCTCCGGAGGCTCGCCGAGCACGTGCAGGCCGTCGCGGATCTGGGTGTCCTTGATCTCGCACAGCCAGCCGTCGACGTGGAGCAGGAAGTCGTCGAACTCCTCGTCGTCGGGGCGCTCCTCGAGCCCGAGGTCGCGGTGCATCTCCGCGGCGCGCATGAGCGACCAGATCTCAGCCCGGATCGCGGGGAGTTTGGCCGGGTCCATGGCGGCGATGTTGGCGTGCTCGTCGAGGAGCTGCTCCAGGCGGGCGATGTCGCCGTAGCTCTCGGCGCGGGCCATGGGCGGGACGAGGTGGTCCACGACGGTGGCGTGGGCGCGACGCTTGGCCTGGGCACCCTCGCCCGGGTCGTTGACCAGGAACGGGTAGATGAGCGGCAGGTTCCCGAGCACCGCGTCGGGGCCGCAGTCGGCGGACAGGGCGGCGTCCTTGCCGGGCAGCCACTCCAGCGACCCGTGTTTGCCGAGGTGGACGACGGCGTCGGCGCCGAACCCGTGCTCCAGCCACCGGTACGCGGCCATGTAGTGGTGGCTCGGAGCGAGTTCGGGATCGTGGTAGATCGCGATGGGGTTCTCGCCGAAGCCGCGCGGGGGCTGGACCAGGACCACGACGTTGCCGGCCCGGAGCGCGGCCAGGACGAGTTCGCCCTCGTCGTTGACGTAGAGCTTGCCGGGGGCCGGACCCCAGGTCTCGGCCATGGCGTCCTTGAGGGAGGCCGGGAGGCCCTCGGTCCAGGCGGCGTACTGCTCGGGGGTGATGCGTACCTGGGCCTCGGTCATCTGCGCGTTGGTCAGCCAGTCCTGGTCCTGGCCGCCGGCCTCGATGAGGGTGTGGATGAGGGTGTCGCCTGCCTCGGTCTCGTCCGGCAGGTCCAGGCCGGGCAGGGCGTCGGGCTCGCCCAGGTCGTAGCCGTCCTCGCGGAGCCGCCGCAGCAGGCGCACCAGGGAGCGGGGGGTGTCGAGGCCGACCGCGTTGCCGATGCGGGAGTGCTTGGTGGGGTAGGCCGAGAGCACGACGGCCAGGCGCTTCTCGGAGGCCGGGACCTGGCGCAGCCGGGCGTGGGAGGCGGCGATCCCGGCCAGGCGTTCGCAGCGCTCGGGCTCGGCGGTGTAGCGGGGCAGGCCGTCCTCGTCGATCTCCTTGAAGGAGAACGGCACGGTGATGATGCGCCCGTCGAACTCGGGGATCGCGATCTGGGTGGCGGAGTCGAGCGGGCTGACGCCCTCGGAGGTCTCCTGCCAGTCGGCGCGGGAGCTGGTCAGGCACAGGCCCTGCAGGACCGGGACGTCGAGGGCGGCGATACGTTCCACGTCCCAGGCCTCGTCGTCCTCACCGGCGGTCGCGGACGCGGGGACACTGCCGCCGGCGGCCAGGACGGTGACGATGAGGAGGTCGAAGGCGCGCAACGCCTCGAACAGGTCGTCGGGGGCCGAACGCAGCGACCCCGCGAAGACCGGCACGCCCACGGCCCGGCCCGTGGCGTCGACGGCGTCGGCCAGGGCGTGCACGAACGCGGTGTTCCCGCCGGCCTGGTGGGCGCGGTAGTAGAGGATGCCGATTTTGGGCAGGGACGGGTCCTGCGGGACCTCGCGCTCGGCCATTCCCCACAGGGGCACGTGCTGCGGGGCTTCGAACCCCTCGCCGGTCAGCAGCACGGTGTCGGACAGGAACGCGTGCAGGCGGGCGAGGTTGGTGGGTCCGCCCTCGGCCAGGTACCGGTGGGCGTCGGTGACCACACCCATGGGAACCGTGGAGCGCTCCATGAGTTCGGCGCTGGGCTGCTGTTCACCGCTGAGTACCACGAGAGGGGTGCCGCGCTCGCGGACCGCGGCCAGGCCCGGCCACAGGTCGTGCGGGGAACCCAGCATCCGGACCACGACGAGGTCGGCGCCCTCGACGGTTTCGGTGAGTTCTGTGTCGGTGGCACGCGAGGGGTTGGCCCACACGTACGCGGAGCCGCTGGCCCGCGCGGAGAGCAGATCGGTGTCGGACGTGGAAAGCAGCGCGATCCGTACCGTCATGGCCGGAATTCCTCCCCAGGGGTTCTCGCCCCGTCGATGGTCGGACCGCTCGTGGACAGTGTCTGACTTGCACCTGGTGTGAGGTGTCACAGTGGCGGAACCGTCCCGGACTCGCACCGGGTTCCTGTGCCACGAACGAGGAGCTCACACACTAACGGGCGCCGCGAGCCGACTCGCGACGGGCCTCCCCTTTCGAGGGCGGCCGACCGCGGGAACGTATGGCGAGCGGGACTCCGTTCGAGAGGCGCACAGTGCGGTCATGTCGTGGGATCGTGCCCCGGGTGCGTACGGGAGCCCGGTTGCTCCGGATCCCGTCGGCGCAGGAACCGGACGACGGGGCGCTCACCGTCGGTGGTGACCTCGGCCCGGACCCCGTAGACCTCTCCGATGAGCTCGGGTGTGAGCACCTGGCCGGGCGATCCCTCCGCCACCGCCCGACCGGCTCGGAGCACGACGAGCCGGTCGCAGTACATCGCGGCCAGGTTGAGGTCGTGCAGCGCGATCACCGTGGTCACGGGCAGGCTCACGGCCAGCTCCAACAGGTCGAGCTGGTACTGGATGTCGAGGTGGTTGGTGGGTTCGTCGAGCAGGAGCTCACTGGGTTCCTGAGCCAGGGCTCGGGCGATCTGGACCCTTTGGCGCTCCCCACCGGACAGGGTGTGCCAGGACTGCCCGGCACGGTCGGTGAGCCCGGTGCGTTCCAGGGCCGTGTCGACCGCGCGCAGGTCGTCGGCGGAGACCGGGGTCCAGGCGCGGCGGCGCGGGATACGCCCCAGGGCGACGACGTCGCGCACGGTCATCTCGGTCTGTGTGTGGGAGTTCTGCTGGACCACGGCCACGCGTCGGGCCACTGCTCTGCGGCCGATGCGCGGCAACGGGTCCCCGTCGAGGGTGACCGTCCCGGCGGTGGGTCCGAGAACCCCCGCGAGGAGCCGGAGCAGGGTGGACTTGCCGGATCCGTTGGGGCCCAGCAGTCCGACGGTCTCACCGGGGCGCGGGGCGAGGGTGACCCCGTCGAGCACGATGCGGTCGGCGATCCGGTGCACCACACCGTCGGCGCGCAGGTGGCCGCCCCCGGAGCCGGTCTCGGGCGGACCGTGACCGGACCATCCGCGGCCGGGTGAACTGGATCCGGGAGAGCTCACGTCTGCCTCCTCGAGCGGTACAGAACGGCGATGAAAGCGGGCACGCCGACGAGCGAGGTGACCACACCCACAGGGATCTCCTGCGGGTCCAGGACGGTCCGGGCCAGCGTGTCCACCCACACCAGGAACACGGCCCCGATCAGCGCGGTCACCGGAAGCAGCCGGGCATGCATCGACCCGGTCAGGATCCGGGTGGCGTGCGGCAGGATCAGCCCGACGAACCCGACCGCGCCCACGCTGCTCACGAGTGCGGCGGTGAGCAGGGCAGTCGCGGTCAGCAGCAGCACACGCGCCCGCGCCACACGCACGCCGAGCGAGGCCGCGGCCTCCTCCCCGAAAGCGAACGCGTCCAAGGTGGTGGTGTGGGCCAGGCACACGGCCAGCACGACCACCAGGACTCCCGCGCACAGAGCCACGTCGGCCCAGCCCACGTTGCTGAAGGAACCCAGCAGCCAGAAGAGCACGCCCTGCGTGGTCTCGGCGTCGGCCGACAGGAGCACGATGAACGAGGTCAGGGCCGAGAAGAGCTGCATGGCCGCGACCCCGGACAGCACGACCCGGTCCATGGTCCCGCCGAGGGTGTGGCTGAGCAGCATGACCATCCCGAAGGAGAGCAGCGCACCGAGGAAGGCCCCGGCCGACAGGGAGAGCACACCGGCGCCCCAACCGAGCACGATCACCGCGACCGCACCGGTGGAGGCGCCGGACGAGACCCCGAGCACGAAGGGGTCGGCCAGCGGGTTTCGCAGCAGGGACTGCATGACCGCACCGCACAGGGCCAGCCCCGCCCCGCACACCGCGGCGATGAGGGTGCGCGGCATGCGCAGGTCCCACACGATGCCGTCCTGGATGGGGGTCAGGGGGCTCTCGCCGATCCCGAGGCGGGCACCGAGCGAGGCCCACACCTCGCCGGGGGTGATGGCCGCGGGGCCGATGGTCACGGTCACCGAGACCGACACCGCCAGCGCCGTCAGCCCGCCCACCAGGAGCAGGGTCAGGCGGGCGCCTCTCACTGGGCGAGCCCGAGATCCCGAAGTCCGTCGGCCACCTGCTCGACACCCTCGACGGTCCGGATCGAGGGGTTCATGGCCTGGCCGCTGAGCAGGACGTAGCGCTCCTCCTGCACGGCGGTCAGGTTGCTGGTGGCGGGGTGGTCCGCCAGGAAGGCGATCTTCTCCTCGGCCGACTCGGCGGTTTGGGAGTCGCGCGTGAGGTCGCCGAGCACTATGGCGTCGGGGTCGCGGTCGGCGACGGTCTCCCAGTTGATCTGGGGCCACTCCTCATCGGTGTCGTCGAAGGCGTTCTCCGCGCCGATCTCCGCCGTGATGGCCCCGGGCGCGCCGCAGCAGCCGGCGAGGAAGGGGGACTCGGAGTTGGCGAACCAGTACATGAGGGAGACGTCGGAGGCGTCGAGTCCTTCGGTCGCGGTGTCCACGCGGCTCTGGAGTTCGCCGACGAGTTCGTCGCCGCGATCCTCGGCGTCGAAGAGGTGGGCGAGGTCTTCGATCTCCTCGTACACGGCGTCGAGGGTGAGCTCCTCGGACCGGGAACCGTCGCCGCCGCCTTCGTTGTCCTTGCCCCAGGCACAGTCGGACGGTGAGACGTAGGCGGGCACGCCGAGGTCTTCGAACTGGTCACGGGTGGCGACACCGCCCTGGCCGACCGTGGAGGCGAACGAGGCGCTGACGAAGTCCGGTTCGGTGTCCAGGACCCGTTCGAAGGAGGGCTGGTTCTCGGCCAGGCGCGGGATCGCATCGGCCGCCTCTTCCAGACCGTCCATGACCGGGTCGGTCCAGGTGGCGCTGCCGACGATGCGGTCCTCCAAGCCGAGGGAGAGGAGGATCTCGGTGCTGCCCTGGTTGAGGGAGACGGCCCGTTCCGGCGGCGCCTCAGCGGTGACCTCGTGGCCGCAGTTGTCGAGAGTCCGCGGGTAGCCGGCCGCATCGGCGTCGGAGGGGCCGGCCTCGGTCCCGTCGGGGGACGTGCAGGCGGCGAGCAGGAGGGAGGAGGTGAGGAAGAAGGCCGTCACCCGGAATGGGTTGCGACGGGACGTGTGGGAGAACGCGTAGCGGGTCGCGAGCTGGGACATGGGTGTGCCTCAGAGGTGTCGGGGCTCGAGCGCGGAGCCTGGTTTCTGATTCCTCGTGCACGTGCAACGGAGGTGCCAGCAGGTCTTCGGACTCGGGTTCAACCGGACGGAGCGCCTTCCCAGGCGGCGCCTCCCCGGCCCTGCGGTCGAGGGGGCCCTTCCCAGTGGCATTCGTGCTCCGCCCGTCCCCCACACCGCTGCGCGTCAGTTCCGGATTCACACCGGATTCCCTGACCACATCTGTGGTATCGACTGGCCGGGGAAGAGTACCAAGCCACCTGAACCCGGGGAGCCCCGACCCATCTGTATAAGATCTGGAACCGGCTCTCCTCGGGCACCTATTTCCCGCCGCCGGTGAAGGCGGTGGAGATCCCCAAGGCCGGGGGTAAAGGGGTGTCCTGGGCGTGCCGACCGTGGCTGACCGGATCGCCCAGACGGTGGTCGGGATGTATCTGGAGGCGAAGGTCGAACCGATCTTCCATCCGGACTCCCATGGCTACCGACCTGGGAGGTCGGCGTTGGACGCGGTCGGGGTGTGCCGTCGGTAGTGCTGGCGGGCCAACTGGGTGCTCGATCTGGACATCCGGGCGTACTTTGACACCGTTCCGTGGGACCTCGTGCTCAAAGCGGTCGCCCACCACATTGCACCGGACCAGAAATGGATCCTGCTCTATGTCGAGCGGTGGCTGCAAGCACCGCTGCGGCAGGAAGACGGGATGCTGGTCGAGCGGGATCGCGGGACCGCGCAGGGGCCGGGTATCTCACCGTTGCTCGCCAACCTGTTCATGCATTACGCGTTCGACGGCTGGCTGGTGCGGGAATTTCCCTCGGTCACCTTCGAACGGTACTGCGATGACGCGGTGGTGCACTGTCGCAGCCAGAAGCAGGCGATCTTTGTCAGGGATGCGATCGCGCGGCGGCTGAGGGGCAGCCTGGAGTTGCATCCGGACAAGACCCGCATCGTCTACTGCAAGGACGCGGACCGGCAAGGCTTGTATGAGCACACCAAGTTCACGTTCTTGGGGTATGAGTTCCGGCCGCGGCTGGCCAGGAACAAGCACGGGAAACACTTCGTGTCGTTTCTGCCGGCTGTGAGCACGGACGCGATGAAGGCCATGGGGCGGGAGATCCGGTCCTGGCACCTGGCCCGCCGCAGTGACAAGTCCCTGGACGACCTTGCGCGCATGTTCAACAGCATCGTGCAGGGGTGGGTCAACTACTACGGGCGCTTCTACAGTCCGAGTTGCTCTACTTCCTCCGCGGGCTCAACCGGCAGCTGGTCTGGTGGGCCTGTCGGAAATACAGACAACGGCTGCGCAACCGGGAACGCCGTGCGATGGGCTGGCTTGCCGAGATCGCTTGTCGGTCTCCGCGCCTGTTCGCGCACTGGCGTCTTGGTGCACGTCCTGACGGTTGGGCGATGGGAGTCGAATGCCTGGAAATCGGGCCTGTCCGGTTCGGGAAGGGGCCTTCGGAAAGGGACCTCAGCCGGAGGCGCCTCGTCGGCGGCCCACTTCACTCGGAGGGCGGGCCGTGGAAACCTACCGTGAGCGATCACTGCAAGGCGCCACGGTCCGACCCTACTGAGGGGATGAGCGCGTAGGTATTGTCCGAGCCTGGTAGGGGAGTGCGACCAGGGCACTGTGGACCACCAGCCAGACCGTCCTGTTCTTCACCGGCCCGGAGGTCGGCGGGAAGCTGGTCGTGACCGCTTGCCTCGACCAGAGCTTCGCCCTGGTCGACCCGGAGTTCCCGGTCGCGTGAGGACAGCCGAGTCGACGCCTTAATCGGCCAGGGCAAACACGCGCGCGAGGACCCCACGGCCGACCGTGGCGACGCGTTGGCCAGAGGTGCTCCCACCCGCACCCCGTCGGCGCGGAGGAGTTCTGCGACCAGGACCGAGGCTTCTCCGCACAGTCACGACCCGGGCGGACCAAAGGAGGCGGCGACCTCCTCCACGAGGGGCCGGTACACCTCACGCAGGTCCGCGGGAAAGTTGGCGAAGAGGAAGTACTCGGCCCGCTCCTCGGTCCGGAGCTTCCGCTGCTCGAGGAGCCACCGCTCGGACTCCGCACGCGCAGGGTTGGTGTGGAGTCCCTCCAAGGACCCGACGTCCCACACCTCGGACCCAGGGGAGAGGTCCTCCAAAACCAGGAACTCCCAGTCCTCGAGGCCGCCCTCAGCGTAGCCCTCCTCCCAGCGCTTCAGCCCTTCCACACCGGGCGTCGGTTCACCGTCGTGGTGGTACACGCTGAGCACCAGCGTCAGGTCCTCCACGTACGGGTCGCGCAGGGTGTATCTGACCACGGCCGCATCATTGCCCTCCAGAGCCTCATCGGTCATGTCCGTGCTCTGCCAGTCCTCCGGCACCCGGGCAGTGAAACTGTCGTTCTCCAGAGTCGTGAACCCGATCTCCTCGACCGGGGGCAGCGGGCCCGCACTGTGCGTGGGTGCCGGGGAAGTCGGCTCCTCTCCGGCCTCGACGGGGGACTCCGGCGGCGTCCACGGCCCCCTCAGGTTCCCCCAGGGGCCGGTGAACACGGCGGCGGCGACCACGGCCACTGCCAGGACCGAGCTGAGGACGGCGGTCACAGGACCTTTCCGGAACGGGCGCCGCCCGACCGGGTCGGAACCCACCGATCTCCCCTCGTCCGACGGTTTCCCGACCAGCTCCAACGCGCGTTCCACGGTCAACCGCTGATCGGGGTCGCGGACCAACAGCCCTTCGATGAGCTCACGCAACGGTCCCTCGCACGGTGGCGCGGGGATCGGGCTGGCCAGGATCGCGCTGAGACTGGTGGCGAGGTTGTCCCTCCGGAAGGGCGACTCCCCGGACACAGCCGCGTACAGGGTCGCGCCCAGACTCCACAGGTCCGAGGGCGGCTCGGCGCTCTTGTGTTCCAGCCGCTCGGGCGCCAAGTACTCGGCGGTGCCCAAGACCGAACCGGTCGTGGTCAGTGACACCGAACCGCTCTCCAGGACACTCGCGATGCCGAAATCGGTCAGGACGGCAGTCGGCTCTCCGCCGGTGAGCATGATGTTGGCCGGTTTGATGTCGCGGTGCACCACCCCGGAACGGTGGGCCGCCGACAGGGCTTCGAGCAGGGTCCGTGCCACGGACAGGGCTTCTTCGGCCGTCAGCGGCCCCGCCTCGTTCAGGCGGGTACGCAGGGACACACCGTCGATCAAGGACATGACGATGAACGGAGTGTCGTCGACCTCCAGGACGTCGTGCACGGTGACCACGGAGGGATGGTTGATCCGGGCGGTGGCTTGCGACTCCCGCGCCACCCACGCCTTGGCCGACTCCCGAGCTTCCCGGGACAGGTGTTCTGGGAGTAGCACCTCCTTGATGGCGACCTCACGGCGCAGGCGGGGGTCGTGGGCACGCCAGACGACTCCCATGCCGCCGCTGCCGAGCTCGCCGCGTATCAGGTATCGGTCGATGGAGGTCCGCTGCATCGTGAACTCTCAGGTGGGGACGGAGGCACCAACAGGGTAGTCCCCCTGGCCCGCCTCACCTGGGCCTCCGGTCGCGTGCCCGCCAGGCGTGGCCGTGTCCGTCGAGCTGCACCCGGTTCGGGGAGCAGATTCTGACCCCGCAGTAGTCCACGTCGTCCCACGCCCGGTCCCAGTCGGCGGGGTCCTCCCGTTCGAAGACCAGACGGTCATAGCCGGAGTAGTCGTCGTTGCGGTGGGTGTGGTCGATGTTGCGCGGGACCTCACGGGCCGGGCTCACCTCCTCGTTGAAGCAGTACTCGACGGTGGTCCGGTGCTCACCGTCGGGATTGTGGAAGACGGCGTTCTCGAACGGCTCCCCGCCTTTCAGCGATCGCCTCACTGCCCACACCGGACTCGCGTGTCTAATACGACAAGAAGCGCCAGGAGGGAAACACCACGTCCCAGCGACCTCGCCCCTTCCCGGCGACGTATCGATGTGCTCTCCGCATGCTCCGAGACGGCACCTCCTACCAACCCCCAGGGCAGCTTGACGAAAACCACTGGGGAACCCTTACGCAACACACCCGGGTACGGCGGCGGTCAGCCGCGGGCGTCCGGGCAGGTGGTGCCGTCCTCGGGCGGGGACGCCGTCACTAGGAAGTCGTCGACGGCCTCGGTCACGCACTCGCTGCCGCTGAAGAACCCGTAGGCACCGTGCCCGGCGCCCTCGTAGGTGAGGAGGGAAGCACGGTCGCCGAGCTGTTCGGCGACGCGGGCGGCCTGGTTGTGGCCGGTGATCGGGTCCGCGACGGTGGAGGTGAGCAGGATCGGTGCCTCCCGGTCCGTCTCCTGCCCGTGTTGGGGTCTGGTGGCTGGGTGGTGCCCGCCCAGGCAGTCGGCGATTCGCTGAACGGCGTTCGGACTGAGCCCCACGTCCGGGCCGTGTTCGTCACCAGTGCGTTCCATGAGGTCGTGCCACCCCTCGTGGTCATCGACGGCGAGGTCGTAGTCGGAGCAGAAGTTGGCCACGGAAAGGCCCCGCGAGTCCTGGATCTCGACCGGCGGCCCGGCGTCCTCCTCGTCCCCGCCGCAGGCAGTGCCCTCGGCCACCTGCCCGGAGCCGAGTGCCGCCAGGTGGTCGGCCAGCCCCGCCCAGTCCGGCTCGTACGCACACTCGTGGACCTGTTCAACGAGCTCGTAGGAGGTGAGGGGGCCCTCCTGCCCCTCCAAGCCGTCGGCATCGGCCCGTTCGAGGAGATCGGCCCAGATCTCGGGCACGCTTTGACCATGGAGTGCACACGAGCCCTCGTCAGCACACCAGTCGACGAACGCGTCGAAAGCTGCCTGCATGGATTCCACGCGCAGTCCCACGAAGTCTTCGGTGTCCGCGTTCCGGTCGACGAGACCGTCCAGAGCCATGGCCCGTACACGGTCCGGGTACTGCTCAGCATAGAGCGCACCGACAGCCGTGCCGTATGAGGTCCCGTAGGCGGTGATGCGCTCTTCCCCCATGGCCGCACGGACGGCGTCGACGTCGTGGGCGACGGAGAGGGTGTCCACGTGGTCGTACAGCGGCCCGGTGTGCTCGCGGCAGTCCTCCCGCAAGGCGCGGTTGTACTCGACCCGTTCGTCGAAGTCCTCCTGGCTGTGCAGGTACGCGTCGGGCTCGGCGTCCAGCAGGTCCTCGGAGCAGACCACGGCCCCGCTGTCGTTGACCCCGCGCGGGTCGAGGCCGACCAGGTCGAACTGTTCCCGTACCCGTTCCCCGAAAAGCTCCGGCATGAAGCGCACATGGAGCGCCCCCGGGTCGCCCGGCCCACCGGCGAGGTACAGGAGCGGGCCGATGCGCTCGTCGGGGTCCTCGGCAGTGTGCCGGGTCAGTGAGAGGTCGACGGTCGCGCCGTCGGGGTCGTCCCAGTCGACGGGCACGGTGAGCGTTCCGCATTCGGCACCCTCGCCGCCACCGCACGGCTCCCACTCGAGGGCCCCGTCCCAGGAGCCGGTGTCGGCGGCGCCCCGGCCTTCTCTGTCAACGCCGGGGTCGTCCGCACACGCCGTTGCTGACAGGAGAAGAGCGAGACCTCCAACGACGGAGGCTTGCACCTTGCGGTGTGTGGTGTGCGTTCGTGGGTCCATGCCACGAGCCTCCACCGATGAGGAGAGCGTTGTCAGTAGCCCTGGGTGCCGAACGAGGTGCACAAAAGTGCAGGTTGACTGCCCTCCCCCGAAGCGAGGAAAATGGGAACATGTATTCTGAGAAGAGTCCTTCCGAAGTCATGGGTCCTCGTCGTCTCCGGGCCCTGGCACACCCTGTCCGACTCGATCTCCTCCAGCTCCTCTCCGAGGAGGGCAGCCTCACCGCGAGCGACGCCGCCGAACGCCTCGGCCTCACCCCGAAGACCTGCTCCTACCACCTGGGACTGCTCGGCCGTTACGGGCTGGCGGAGGAGACCGGGGAGGGTAAGGGACGGGCGCGCCCGTGGCGGATCGTGCCCACCGACCTCGGGTACAGTCCGTCCTCGGACGACGATCCCGAAACAGCACGCACCCAGGACGAGTTCGCCCGCGCTGTGCTCGACCGCGACGGCCGCATCGTGCGCGAGTTCATCGACCGGCGCCACCGCCTGCCCTACGCCTGGCGAGGCCTGTCGAAGATGTCGAGCACCCCGCTGCGCCTCACCGCCGACCAACTGGCCGGACTGCGCGACGAACTCTCCGAGGTTATCGACCGCTACCAACAGGCCGCGCGGGATACGCAGCCCGGAGCCGTGCCGGTGCACGCGGCCGTCTACGCCGTGCTGTCCGACGTCGGCGCTGTTCCGCAGGAGGACTCGTGAGCACCGCCCTCTCCCCGATACAGGTGGAACGCCTGCTCTCCGACCTCGCGCGGGCCCTCGCGAGCACCCCGGCGCACGCGGACGAGCCCGCTGCCGACCTGCCCGAACCCGGGGCCCTACTGCGGCTGACCCCACGCGAACGCGAGGTCCTGGCGTTCATGGCCCGCGGACACTCCAACGCGGGCATCGCCGCCGAGCTCGTGCTCAGCGACAGCGCCGTCGCCAAACACATCAACGCGATCTTCACCAAGCTCGGCATCACTTCCCACCGCGCGCACAACCGGCGGGTCCTCGCGGTCCTCGCCCACTTGCGCACGTGAGCTGGGCCGCGACGCTGAGACCGGTGACGGGGTCCACGTGTTCCACGTCGAGGAGGCGTTCACCTGTCTTCCAGGGCGGAGGGGGCGCCGAGGCGTCAGCTCATGGCCATTGCCAGGTGGGTCACGATCGGGTCCACTGTGCGCTTCCGTTGAACGCGGTCCCGGTGAGCTCTTCCGAGAGGTCCCAGAGACGTTGTGCCGATCGCGGGTCGCTGGCCTGAGCGCTGCGCCCGACCAGGGCCGGGTGACCGTGCATCTCGCGTCGGCCGTCGGGTCCGACGTAGCTGGCGCCCGGCAGGTCCTGAGTCGCCGCGTACAGGCTCGGTAGCGCGCCCATCGCGGGGTTCTGGGCGAGTACGGACCCGGCCAGCCTCGCCGCGCCGACCAGGATGCGGCCCCGTCCCTGTGTGCCGAGGTTGGACGCGGTGTAGCCCGGGTGCGCCGCCAGGGACCGGACGGCGGAACCGCGCTGGGTGAGCAGTCGCTGCAGCTCGAGGACGAACAGGAGGTTGGCGAGTTTGGACTGGCCGTACGCCTCGACCGGCCGGTAGGCGCGGTGGTGAAAGTTCGGGTCCTCGAAGTCGACGGTGCCGAACCGGTGGGCCCCCGAGGAGAGTGTGACGACGCGGTCGGTGATGTACGGGAGGAGCAGGTTGGTCAGGGCGAAGTGGCCGAGGTGGTTGGTGCCGAACTGCATCTCGAACCCGTCGGCCGTGGTCGCGGCCGGCCCCATCGCCACGCCGGCGTTGTTGACGAGCACGTCGAGGCCGCCCCGCCAAGTGTCGGCGAACGCGCGGACGGAGGCCAGATCGGCCAGATCGAGCCTGCGCACCTCGTTGCTCCCCCGTACGGCCTGGGCCGCCGCTCTGCCGCGGTCGGGGTTGCGGACGGCGAGGACGACGTGCGCACCGGCACGGGCGAACCCTCGGGCGGTCGCCATGCCGACTCCGCTGCTCGCGCCGGTGACCACCACCGTCCGCCCGTCGAGCCGCGGCATGTGGTCGAAGTTCCATCGCGTCTGCGCCATCGGATCGGTGCTCCGTTTTCCTGCCGGACTTCTGCCGGGTTCGGGAGGGGCGGGCTCGTTGTGATCTTTCTCGGCCTCTACAGATACCAGTCTGCCGTGCCTCTCGCCGTGCCCGGACCTGCACGGAGGCCGCGGAGGAAAGGCGGGGGAAAGGTGGCGGTGCTGGTGTGGTGTGCAGCAGTCGAGTGCGGAGGAGTTCCCATGCGCGCCGTCGTCATGCACGGCCCCCGCGACGTTCGTGTCGAGGAAATCAAGGACGCCGCGGTCATCGAACCGACCGACGCGGTCATCCGTGTCACCGCCACCTGTGTCTGCGGATCCGACCTGTGGCCCTACCGGGGTGTCCAGCCGCAGGACGGCCCAACCCCGATGGGCCATGAGTACATCGGAGTTGTCGAGCAGACCGGGCCCGAGGTCCGCGACGTCCAAGAGGGTGACTTCGTGGTCGGATCGTTTGTCGCCTCTGACAACACCTGCGAGAACTGCCGGGCCGGATACCAGTCCTTCTGCGTTCGCCACGTCTTCCTGGCCGCCGTCGGTACCCAGTCGGAGTACGCACGGATACCCCTCGCCGACGGCACCTTGGTGAAGGTCCCCGGCGAGCCGACACCGCGCCAGGCCCGAGGGCTGCTGGCGGCGTCCGATGTGCTCGGCACCGGCTGGTTCGGCGCGGCCGAGGCTGGAGCCGGTCCCGGCAAGACGGTCGCGGTGGTCGGAGACGGCGCGGTCGGCCTGTGCGCGGTCCTGGCCGCCAAGCGCCTGGGCGCGGAGCGGATCATTGCCGTGTCCCGCCATGCCGACCGCCAGCGCCTCGCCGAGCGTTTCGGTGCCACGCACATCGTGGAGGAACGCGGCGACGCGGGCGCGGCCGAGGTCAAGGAGCTCACCGGCGGCTACGGTGCGCACGCGACCGTGGAGGCTGTCGGTACCGGGGAGTCCATGAAGCAGGCCATCCGCTCGACGCGCCCCGGTGAGAGCGTCGCCTACGTCCGACTCCCTCACGGGGTCGAGCTGGACGGCACAGAGCTGTTTTTCTCCGGGGTGCGCCTGCACGGCGGCCCGGCTCCTGCCCGATCTGATCGACCAGATCATGACCGACCGGATCGACCCGGGAGCCGTCTTCGACGTCACTCTCCCGTTGGCGGAGGCCGCTGAGGCCTACCGGGCAATGGACGAGCGCCGCGCCACCAAGGTGCTGCTTACTCCCTGATCTGTGGCGGCACCGTGCCGCGTCAAGCAGCGCCCCGTCGAGCCGCGCCCCGCCGCGTCGGGCTCGGCGGGGCGCGGTGCTCTTGGCCGGTCAGCCGTACACGGTGGGGCGGGCGATCAGCACCGAGTTGACCACGTCGTCGCAGGGGTGCATCTCCACCAGTGCGGTGAAGCCCTCCAGGTCGTCGGGGGACACCGCGGGGTAGAGCGCGGTGCGCAGGCGGTGGGCCGAGCGGGTGAGCAGGTGGGCGTCGGGGCGCATCGCCTTGGCGAGAGGCCGCGTGATGTCGCGTTTGGCCGCCCCGTCGCTGCCCGCGAGCGCGGCCAGGAGCACGCCGTCGCTCAGGGCGACCGCGGGGAGGTCCGCCGACCCCCGTGCGTCGTCGCAGACGGTGTCGACCATCGCCGCCAGTCCCAGCGCGCGGACCAGCTCCGAACCGAGTTCGCACGCCTCGGCGTCGTGGTCGACGTTGGTGACGCGCACACCGTGGTCCCGGGCCAGGACCAGCCCGGTCAGCGGGAGCGGGCCCGCTCCCAGGACCACGGTGGACCGCGGCGGTTCGGCGCCGACGGCGAGCAGGCCGGCGAGCTCGAAGCGCACCAGGCGCTGGTAGTTGCGCAGGTAGGGGAATCGTCTCAGCTCGGCCCAGGGGTCGTCGGCGGCGATGACGCGCCGGGCCCAGGCGCGTTCGAGCTCGCTCTCCCCGCGGGAGCTGACCGCGCGCAGGGAGTCGATGAGGGCAGCGGCGGCCGGGTCGCGGAGCACCTGGCCGGTCAAGTGGTCGTCGATGACGGTGCACAGCTCGACCAGGCGTCCGAAGGCCTCGTTGACCTCGGGACAGGGGCGCAGGTCCGTCGCGTTGAGCCGGGCGGCGAGCTCGTGGAGTTGGGTGAGGAAGTCGGATGTGGCGCGTGTCTTGGTGGGGGAGAGCGCAATCGGTGGTGTCTCAGTCACGCCTGACCATTCCGTGAAGGTGGGTGCGGTTCTGGCGCCTGGGGCGGTGAGTCGCCCGAGGCGCCTTGATGCGGCTTAGGGGGCCGTGGCCGCGAAGGGGCGGTCGCGAAGGCATCGGTAGTTATGATAATCATTTTCATATGGATCATGCCAACGATGCCCGGGAGCCGGGGATGCTCGAAGTGCGGAACCTGCGCGTGTGCGCTCGCGGTGGCGGCCCGGACCGACCGGACGGGGCACCCTTGGTCGACGGCGTGGGCTTCGCGCTCCGGCCGGGTGAACGGGTCGGCCTGATCGGCGCGTCCGGCTCGGGCAAGTCGGTGACGGCCCTGGCCCTGATGGGGCTGCTTCCGCAAGGGTGTGTGGCGGAGGGGAGCGTGCGGCTGGCCGACCGGGAGCTGCTCGGCCTCGACGAACGGCGTCTGAGCCGGATCCGCGGCAGCGGGATGACCATGGTCTTCCAGGACGCACTGAGCGCGCTGAACCCGCTGACGCGTGTGGGGCGCCAGGTCGCCCAGCCGTTCCGCCGTCACCAAGGGAGGGGCCTGCGCGCGGCGGACCGGGCGGCAGTGGAACTGCTCGGACTGGTCGGGCTCGACCGGCCCGAGCAACAGGCCCGCGCCTTCCCCGCGCAGCTCTCCGGAGGCCAGCGGCAGCGCGTCTGTATCGCCATGGCGCTCGCCTGCCGGCCACGCCTCCTCATCGCCGACGAACCGACCACCGCACTGGACGTCACGGTCCAGGCCGACGTCCTGGACCTGCTCGACCGGATGCTGGGCCTGGAGAACGACCCCCGCCCCGGCCTGCTGTTCATCACGCACGACCTCGCGGTCGTCTCCAGAGTCTGTGAACGGCTGCTGGTGATGCACGAGGGCCGGATCGTCGAAGAGGGCCCCGTCGAGCGGCTGCTCAGCAGTCCCCGGCACGAACGGACCCGGTCCCTGCTGTCCGACGCGAGAGCAGCCGCGGCCCCGTGAGCCCCGACCCCGAACCGAGGCCCGACCCTGCTCCCCCTGAACGCCCTTCCAGAGAGGACCCTTGTCCATGACCTCTCCCGCCTTGCTCACGGCCGAAGAACTCTGCCGCAGTCACCGTTCCCGCCCCGCGCTGGTCTCACCCGCCCGCGAGGTGCGCGCCCTGGACCGGGTGAGCTTCACGCTGGCCCCGGGGGAGCGGCTGGGCGTGGTCGGCGAGTCGGGGTCGGGTAAGTCCTCCCTGGTCAGAGTCATCCTGGCGCTGGAGCGGCCGGACTCGGGGGAAGTCAGGTTCGGCCCCGACCAGCGGCCGGTGCGCGCGGGCAGTGCGCGCCGCACCCGCTGGTTCCGATCCCGCGTGCAGTTCGTGCCCCAGGACCCCGGAAGCTCCTTCAACCCCCGCCTGCGTGTGGGGGAGAGCATCGCCGAGCCCCTGGTCTGCCTGAACGTCGGCACCGACCACGGCTCCCGGGTCGCCGAGGTCCTCACCGCCGTCGGGCTGGACCCGGACATGGCCCGACGCTTCCCCGGCGAGTTCTCCGGAGGGCAGCGCCAGCGCCTGGCCATCGCCCGGGCGCTCGCCCCCGAACCGAGCCTGCTGGTCGCCGACGAGCCCGTGAGCGCGCTCGACGTGTCCTCCCGCACACGCGTCATCGAGCTGCTGAAGGGGTTGAGCCTGGCCCGGGGCCTCGCCCTGGTGCTGGTCTCCCATGACCTCGGCGTGGTCCGAGCCCTGTGCGATCAGGTGCTGATTCTGCACGAAGGGCGGGTCGTGGAGCAGGGCGCCGCCGCTGAAGTGCTGACATGTCCGAACGAGGAACACACCCGGCGCCTGGTCGACGCGGTCCCGCGCCTGCCGACGCCCGAGCCCGTCCACGGTCCCGGAGCACGGGCCACCCAGAACGACACCACCCGCTGACCCCAGTGAAGGATCCCATCCGTGTCCACCGCCGCCAGGCGCCGCCCCAACCCGTTCCGCAGATGGTCGCTGCTGACCAGATTCACCCGGCTCAACGGCATCACCCGATTGCTGCTGCTCACCCAGCTCGCGTTCAACCTGGGCTTCTACCTCGTGGTCCCCTTTCTGGCGGTGCACCTGGCCGAGGACCTGGCCATGGCGGGATGGGCTATCGGTGTCGTGCTCGGAGTGCGCACGTTCAGCCAACAGGGGCTGTTCGTGGTCGGCGGCGCGCTCGCGGACCGCTTCGGGACCCGGTGCGTGGTACTGGCAGGGTGCGCCGTGCGCATCGCGGGCTTCCTGGTGCTGGCCGTCGCCCCCACCTTCCCGGTGGTCCTGGTCGGGGCGGTGCTGACCGGGTTCGCTGGCGCCCTTTTCTCCCCGGCAGTGGAGGCGGCGCTGGCCGAGGAAGGGGCCGACTGCGAGCGGCGCGGGGTGATGACCCGCGCCGAGCTGTTCGCCCTCTTCGCGGTCTGCGGAGAGATCGGGTCGGTGACCGGGCCGGTGCTGGGCGCGCTGCTGCTGAGCGTGGACTTCTCCCTGACGTGCTCGGTCGCCGCACTCGCCTTCACGGTCATCCTGGTCGCCCACTACCTCCTGCTGCCGCGAGCGCCCGGCCGCAGTTCGGACGAGCCGGTCCTGTCCGGATGGGCCGATGTGCTGCGCAACCGCGCCTTCCTGGTGTTCGCGCTGGGTTACAGCGCCTACCTGGTCAGTTACAACCAGCTCTACCTGGCGCTCCCGGTGGAGCTGGGCCGGTCCACGGGCGGCCAGTGGGCGCTGGGCTGGATGTTCGCCCTCGCGTCAGTGCTCATCCTGGTGTGCCAGCTGCCGTTGGCGGCCTGGGCACGGGGCCGCCTGGGACCGGTCCGCGCACTGCCGCTCGGATTCGCGCTGCTGTCCGCGGCCTTCGCCGGTGTGGCGGTGAGCGCCCCCTTCGAACCGCTCGGTGGGGGGTGGTCGCTGGCCCCGGCGGTGGCCCTGGTGGTGCTGCTGACCTTCGGCCAGATGCTGTCCGTTCCCGTGGCCCAGGACCTGGTGGCGCGCTTGGCGCGCGGGCAGCGCCTGGGCAGCTACTACGGGTTCCTCGCCTCGATCGGCGGCGTGGCCGTGCTGGTGGGCAGCGCCGTCATGGGCGCACTCCTCGACCGGGCCCACACCCCGGCACCCGAAGCGGCGCTGCCCTGGGCGGCCATGGCCGCCGTGCCGGCCGTGGGCGGCGTGCTCGTGTGGCTGGTCGCCCGGAGAAGGGCACCCAAGCCCGTACCGGAGCGGAGTGCGGCCGTGTGACCGCCGTCCCCGGCCCGTAACACCCCTCGGGCACCCTGCCTCCCGGCCTGCGCGGGCACGCCTCCGGCCCGTGTGCGCTGACTTTCAGCGCACACCTCTGCCTTCCAAATGAAAACGATTGTCATTTATAGTTTCCCTGGCGCCCCTGAAACGGAGACCGTTCCCCATGGCTTCCCCACTCCCGCGCACTAGCGCCACGATGAGTGCCCTAACCGCCCTCGCGCTCCTGGCCACCGGTTGCTTCGCCGAGGGCGGAACCGAAGACGACACACACCTGCGCGTGTCCTTGGCGTTCCCCCCGGTCCAACAGATGTCGCCCTACAGCGACGACGCCCTCCTACTCGGCCGCGTGGGCGCAGCCGAACCCCTGACCAGAGTCAGCGACGGCGGCGAGCTGGAACCCCTGCTCGCCCTGGACTGGGAACAGACCGAGGACACCGTCTGGACGCTGCGGCTCCGTGACGACGTCGACTTCCACGACGGAACCCCGCTCGACGCCGACCACGTCGCCGAGGCACTCAACCACGCCACCGGCGCCAGCCCGAAGCCACGAGCCCTCGCGGGCGTCGGCATCGAGGCCGAGCCCGACGGCGAAGACACCGTCAGCATCACCACCGACCCGGCAGACCCGATCCTGCCGCAGCGGCTCTCATCACCGGAGCTGGCGATACTCGGGCCGACGGCCTACGAGGACGACCCCGCCGTCCCCGACCCGGTCGGTGCCGGCACCGGACCCTTCGAGCTGGTCGACGTCGACCGCGGCTCCGCAGAGCTCACCGCCCACGAGGACTACTGGGCCGGGACACCCGCGGCCGATGGAGTCGACGTGAGCTTCGTGGAGAACGACGCCACCCGCGTGGGAGGTCTGCGCACCGGTGAGGTCGACATCGTCGACGCGGTGCCGATCGCGGAGGTCGACAACATCAGCGGCGGACACCTCGTCGAGGTGAGCACCCCCCGCACCGTAGGGCTGATGCTCAACTCCGAAGACGGCCCCTTCACCGACCCCGCACTACGGGCGTCCGCGGTCAGCGCCGTCGACACCGGGCCCATCGTCGAGGGGGTGTACGAGGGGCGCGCCGACGAGGTCGGCGGCCTCTTCGGCCCCGTGAGCGAATGGGCCGAGGACCGCCCCGCCCCGGACATGCAGGGAGCGGGCGACGCCGACGGAGAGACCGTCTCCCTGGCCACCTACAGTGACCGGCCCGAACTCGCCGAGGCCGCCTCGGCGGTAGCCGAGGACCTGCGAGCGGTCGGCTTCGAGGTCGACGTCACGGTGCAGGAGTTCGCCACCATGGAGTCCGACCTTCTAGAGGGGGCGTACGACGCCGTGATCGGCACCCGCTCCTACCTGGTGGAGACCAACGACCCGGTCGGCTACCTCGCGTCCGACTGGAGCTGCGGGGGCAGCTACAACCTCGCCCGGTTCTGCGACGAGGAGATCGACGGCATGATCGCCGACGCCTCGGGCGAGGTCGACCTCGACGACCGCCTGGCCGCGGCGGTGGAGGTCGAGACCGCTGTCCTGGACACCCACACGTTCGTGCCGCTGGCGGGCGAGCGCGCCCGCGTCGGTGTCGTGGACGGGGTCGACGGCGTGGCGGAGGACCCGCTCGAGCGGGCCATCATCACCTGGGAGACGCAGAGACAGTGACCGAGGGGACGAAGCAAAACCGAACCGTCACACGCACCGGATCCTCCCTCTCCCTGATCCGCGGGCCCGCCGTGGTGGCCGCCTCCCTCACCGGGGTCGCGTTCGTGGTCGGGGCGCTGCCCTGGCTCAGCGGCAACGACCCCGCGCAGACGGTCCTGCGGGCCCGGTCGGCTGAACGGGAAGCGGATCCGCAGGCCCTGGAAGCGATCCGCGACGAACTGGACCTGCCCGGCGACCCGTTCAGCGCCACCGTGGACTGGTTGAGCCGGGCCGCGACCGGCGACTTCGGAGTGTCCTGGGTCAGCGGCGCACCCGTCGCCCCAGCACTGGCCGACGCCACCGGCGTCTCGGCCTCGCTCGCCGGGGCCGCCGCCCTGGTCGCCCTGGTCAACGGCCTCACCGTGATCCTGCCGGGGCTGGTGCGCGCGGTGCGGACCGGCCGCCCGGCGGGGCGCGGGGCCGACACGACGGGGGCGGTCCTGGCCGCCACCCCGGACTTCCTGCTGGCCTCGGTCCTGCTCTCCGTGGTCGCCATCGGGTTGACGGCGGCCCCCTCCGCGGGATGGCAGGGGCCCGAACACATGGTGCTCCCGGCGCTGGCCCTCGGGCTACCCACGGGGGGACTGCTGAGCCGCGTCCTGGCCGGGGCTCTGGCGGCGACCCTGGCGGAGAACTGGGTGCGTACCTGGCGCGTCGTGGGCTACGCGCCGCTGCCCCTGGCCACGGCCCTGATGGTGCGCACGGTCGCGGTGGCCCTGCCGCAGGTCCTGCTCATCTTCGCCGGGCTGGTCGGCTCCTCGGTCATCGTGGAGCGCGTCTTCACCATCCCCGGGCTCGGGCACATGGCATTGGACGGTGTGCTCTCCCAGGACCTGCCCCGTGTCCAGGCCGCGGTCGCGGTGCTGGTCGTGCTGGGTCTGCTGGTCGGCGGTGTCGGCATCGCGGCGCACCGGGCACTGCTCGGACCGGCCCTGGGGGCATCCGGGCTGGCCCTCGCGGTGGCGGTGGCCCCGCGCAGGACGCGCGCGCCCCAGGTGGTCGGTGCCGTGCTGCTGGCGGTGATCGCGGTGGGGCTGCTCCGCGACCCCGGTGCGGTCGCGCTCGGCGCGCGCCTCGAACCCCCGACTCCACAGAGCCCGATGGGTACCGACGCGCTGGGTCGGGACCTGTGGGCACGCCTCAGCCACGGAGCGCTCATCAGTGTGGGGGCCGGGGTCGCGGTGAGCCTGGTGGCGCTGCTGCTGGGCACGCTCTTCGGGGTGGCCGGCCAGCGGGCCCGCGCGGGCGCGGGGGACGTGCTGAACGCGCTTCCTCCGGTGCTGATGGGAGTCCTGACCGCCGCGGTGCTCGGCCCGGGGCTGCTCGGGGCGGCCGTGGCCGTGGCATCGGTGGCGTGGATCCCGATCGCCGTGCACGCCCGTACCCTGGCGGCCGAAGTGCGGGCCTCGGGCTTCCACCAGGCGGCGATCGCGGGCGGCGCCGGCCGGGTGTGGCTCGCTCGCCGCCACCTCGTTCCGTCCGTGTTGCCCGCGGTGTCACGGCACGCGCTGATGCGCATCCCGCACAACACGCTCGCCCTGGCCGGTCTGGGTTTCCTGGGGCTCGGCGCGCCGCACGACTCACCCGAGTGGGGCGCGATGCTGGCCGAAGGTGTGCGCTACGTGGAACGGGCCCCGTGGACGGTGGCGGTGCCCGCCCTGGGACTGGCGCTGCTCGGCGTGATGGCCAGCCTCATCCGCACCGAACGGCGTTGAGAGGGAGGGCCCGGCTTTGGGCGGCTCGGGCCCTCCCAGCGGACCGTGGCGGGCTCCGCCTCCGGGGCGGGCGGTTCTGTGGCGGAATGCTAAGAACATGTGAAATCTTGGCCGAACAGCTCTCACGACCAGGGCTTTCGCGGGGCCGGTCGGTAACCTCAACGGAGGCACCACCTCTTTCGAAAGACGGGAAAGTCCCCCGATGCCCCTGCAGAGCAAGCCCGCGATGCCCGGTACGGTCACCGCCGCCCGGACCCTGCTGTTCGTGGTCTCCGGCCTGTCCGGAGTGGTCCTGATCATGAACGCTGTGGCGCTCATGGCGGTCGTGACCCACCCGGAGGGGACGGACGTGCTCCTCGCCGAGGGCGGTCAGACCATGCCCGGTGTCCTGCTCAACTTCGCGCTCGGCCTGGCCGTGATCGTGCTCCTCCTGCTCGCTGGCCTTCAGGTGGCCAAGGGAGGACGCCGGAACCACCTCGTGGTGCGCCTCATCGTGGGCGGAGGCGGCCTGGTGTCGCTCCTGCACGCCGTCCTGGCCGGTCAGAACGCCGCGTTCATGGGTTTCGTCCTGCCCCTCATCGTTCTCATGCTGCTCCAGTCGAAGTCCTCCCGAGAGTGGTTCGGCGCCGTGGAGTCCGCGCGCTGAGCCCGGCGGGTGCGAGTGATCGGCAGAAGTCCCGAGGACTTTGCCGAACCGCCCACCCCCGTTGGGTCCGAGTCCGTAGTCTGGACCCGCGCGAATCCGCGCGAGCGCCGGTGCGGGACGTAGTGGACGGGCGTCCCGCGCCGGTTTCCGCCATGCCCGGAATGCCTTTTCCGCGCCGCCTGCCGGCGGCGCGCTCAACGGGACAGCAGCCAGTGGGGTTCCCAGGACCAGCCCAGGAACTGAGAGCTGTCCGCGGCGCGCGTGCCCTCCATGGCCTCGGCCAACCCGGCCAACAGAGCCTCCATCCGGGGGCGGGTGTGCGCGGGCAGCGCGGCGGCGTCGGCGACCATGCGCTCCAGGCTCTGCCTCTGCTCGGTGTCCGTGCAGTGGGAGAGGTAGAAGAGGCTCTGGCACCAGGAGGTTGCCGCCCGCCGGAGCCGGTGTTCGACGGCCACGCCGTGGTGGAGGTCGAGGAGGGCACCTGTGGTGACGGTGTGGGCGCGCAACGCCAGGTCGGCCCAGCCGGACTCAGGAACCCAGCCCAGGTCGACCAGGGTCGCCAGGTTGTGCGTGGTCAGGACCTGGGCCTGTTCGATCATCATGCTGTCGGCGACGTCCGCGCGGCGGCGTCCCCAGCGCGGCGCTTCGCAGGAGGAACCGGATTCCATGCCGGTGCGGGCACGGCACAGCCGCGCGAACGCGGTGGGTTCGCGGTAGGCGTGGTCGTTGGTGAGCCTCCAGGTGTTGCGGGCGACCCGGACGTACTCGGGGCCTTCACGCCGCTCCTCGGGAAGCGCCCGGACTAGGGCGGTGTCGATGCCGTAGTAGCGGCTGTAGACGGTGTCGTCGAGCTGGTCGGCGGCGAGCCGGGCCACCTTGGCGAACCGCGGAGAGAATTCGGGGAAGAAGGTGTGCGCCGCGACCTGGGGCAGGAACGGCGGTAGTGATCCGGTGGTGGCGGAGACGCGGTTGAGCCCTTCGGCCAGGTTGGAGGCCAGAGGGCTGGCGGGGAAGGCCTCCACGTACAGGCCGTGGACCTCGACCAGCAGGGCCCGGTGGGCCTCGTGCTCGTGTTCGGGGTGGGAGAGGTGCGCGCGCAGCGCCTGGAGCCAGGGTTCGTGGCGGTCCGGCCGCTGAGGGCGGCTGCCTTGGGCCCAGGGCGGGGTGGGAAACCGGGGCGGGTCGGGGCGGGGCCGAGGGTGGTGGCGGTCCCAGAACTGGGCCGGGTAGCGGGGGATGCAGGTCCGCTGGTGCTCGGTGAGCAGATGGGCCAGCGCGGGATCGTCGGTGCCCGTTCCCGAGAGCGCGATGCGCACCCCGGGCAGAGCGTGGACGAGCGCAGTGGCGAGGATCTCGTTGGACGGAAACCGAGGGGCGGGGGCGGATGCTGCCTCGGAAACGGGGCGGGCCGTCAAGGCGTCCTGTGCCGCCTGCGCAGACCGGAACGCAGTGTGCTGTGCGGATCCGGGGGTACCCCGTTTACGGAGCATGGCGGTGACCGCGTTGTACAGGAGACCGCGGCGGCGGGCGGTGAGCCGGTTCGACGGGACCGCCTCGCGCAGGGCCGCGAGAAGGACGGCGAGGTTCTCCTTGGGCCTGCGGTGCTTCGTGCAGTGCGGGTGCTGCTCGGCCAGCTCCCCGTACTCGGCCAGCAGCGCGGTGGCCTGTTCGGCCCAGCCGTCGGGGCGGTGGGCGTCCACGCGGCCGTCCGGCCCGAGGGTGGCCAGCCAGTGGGTGAGGACCCGGTCGGTGAACGGGTTCCAGACCGTCAGCGCCTCGTGCTGGGCCAGGGCCCGCGGGCCGGGGTGCCCGGTGCGGGCGGCCCGGGTGTTCCGGGGCCGCTGGGGACGAGCCGCGTCAGCCCGGAGCTGAGCGGCTACCGCCGCGATCCCGTCCCGGCGCCCGGCGGGTCGGCTGGATGCCGAAGCTCCCGGGAGCGGGGTGAGCGGAAGCTCGCTGACCTGGGCCTCCAAGGCGGCCATCAGTCGTAGCGCGGCGGGCACGTGCCCTGCCCGGACCAGCCAGGCCACTGCCAGCAAGGACGCTTCCTCGGGGTTTTCCAGGTGGTAGTCCCGGCTCTCCAAAAGCGCGGTGAGGTGGGCGAAGCCGTCGCGGCTGAGGTGGTGGGCGTACAAGGCGGAGCGGCTGTTCGGTAGGCCGTAGCGCTGTTGGAGGGACCCTTCGTGTGGGCGGAACCGCCGCCAGAAAGTCTCTGTGGAGCGGACGTGGACGGCGAGGTGGTGCCGGAACCGCAGCCTGTCCTCGGCCAAGGCGCGGACTTCGGGGTCCTCGTCGCCGAGGGCACGGGTGAGGAACGCGGCGGGTTCACCGAACGCGGGAGTGTACTGGTCGTGCATAGCCAGCGTGGCGGGTCCTGCCCCCGCACCCTCCGGATGGATACTCCGGCGCTCTGCTGTTGAGCTACACGCTGCGGGCCAGAGGCTAACGGATCCGGGTGCGCACTGCGAAACGGATTTTCGGCCCGCCGACCGATGCGGTCAGGCGGTGGACCCGAGGCCGTGACGCGGGATGAAGTAGGTCGAGAGCTCGAAGATCCGGGTGGCGCTGGGCAGGGTCGGGGACTCGTTGCGGAGCCCGCGCAGGCACGGGCACCAGTCGGCGTTGCCCTGCAGGTGGCAGGCCTGGACCCCGAGCAGCCGCAGGGTGAGGGCCAGGTCGCGCAGCGGCGGGTGCGGGTCGACGGGGCGCATGCCTCGGGTTTGGGACCGTGCCGCGACCTGGTTCTGGCGGGCCCCGGCCAGGGCGCGGACGATGCGGTGTTCCGCGCCGTCCCGCAGGTCGGCGAAGCCGTCGTCGGCGATGGTGCGCAGGGTGTTGTGGGCGACGGCCCTGGTCGGGTGGCAGGCTCGGGCCATCGTCTCCAGGGTGGGGCAGTCGGCGGTGGCGCGAGGGCTCGTGAGGCGGCGCCACAGGCGGTCGGGCACGAGGTCGGTGAAGGTGTGCAGTGCCGTGCGGGTGTGCGCGGTGTACCAGCCGCGGACGACCGCGGCGTCCGCCGGGCGCTGGATCAGGGCGGGGGCGGGTTTGGGGCCCATCAGGGCTCGCAGGGACGCCCCGTTGCGGCGGGGGCGGTCCAGCAGGTCGGGGTAGCCGGTCCAGGTCGCGGGGCGCTCTGCCATACCTCCGAGGGTCGGCGAAACGGGAACGGAGTTCCATGGCCGCGGAGGTGAGGGTCGTCGGGCCTTCCGGTAAGCAGGGGGATTCGGGGCCGGTGCCGGTGTGGCTCCGGTGCCGGGTGTATTTTCCCCTTGTGCGTGTGTACGGACCGGTGTTGCATGTTCTGTGGTTCCGCTGCCGTTTTGCGGTGCGCATCGTACGGTGAGTGCCCGAAGGCAGCGGTCAGGTCGCCTTGGGTGGAGGAGCGCGTACGCATGGCTGACGGCAACTGGCAGTGCGGGATGTGCGCGGCCTACAACGAACCGTCGAAACAGGCGTGCATGGTGTGTGAAACCGTCCGGGCACTGGGTGCACGCGGAAACACCGCCGAAGAGGGCGACCTGCTCGCCCCCGGACTGGGCATGTTCGCCGACCACGGAGAGAGCGCGCGGTATCCGACCCCGGACGAGGGGGAGCTGCCTCCGATGCGCGTGATGGAACCGCCGCCGCCACGGCCCGGGACGGCCGTGCCCGACCGTGACCGGGCAGGTCGGGTCCCGGGTCCGGGCCCGTGGCATCGGCCGCGCTCGGATGGGGGGACGCGAGCGGAGGCGGGTCCCCCGCCGCGCACGGCTGCGGATCGGCGAAGGGCCCCGGAGCCGCGCCCCCACGAGCTGGAGGCGGACGTGGGCACCGGGGCGCCGCCC